>JBNMOV010000476.1:0-3844 GCA_051275765.1 Maribacter sp.
CCTATTTGCATTCGTTATTTTTTTGGTGTGATTACAAGAGTAGAAAAATTGGAATTCGAAAGCCTTACCAATATACTGAACATCACTTTAGGCATGACAAGCAAGATTTTGTTTGGTCTTATCATCCTTACTACACTGTAAAGTAAGTTGTTTAATATTTTGATGAGATTATTTTGGAATATGGCGAGGCATTTTTTGACAGCGTAGCCTTAGCTACGGTGGAAAAAAATAACGATGTCCAAATTTCAAAAGAAGCCATCAAAACTTAACATTACTTACTTTACAGTGTACTTACTATAGGTGATTTTATTTCACTTACTGTTTACAATATTATCAATAAAGGAGAGAATAACCAATTAGTAGTCAATATAGCAAGATATGCTTCCTTATTCTTATTCATCTTCCTGGGACTAAGTGAAATGGGTGTAGGAAAAGAAATTGTCAATCTTGGATTTGGACTTACACTTGGTGCTATAGTTGTAGTCGTAAGCTTATGGATAGGAGGACGTGAAGCAGCAGGCAAACACATGACAGAGATACTCGCTTCTTTCAAAAAAAATCGTAGATATTTAAAACACTTAATTCTGCTCCCAAATTATAACTCAGACAAACCCAAATGAGTATGTAGCACTTTGCTCAATTGATCAAAGTGCTTTTTTATTTCATGCCTTATACCAATTTGTATTTATAAAGTCGCATTGGATTTGGGCATAAATTTAGCGGATTGTGAGGCACAAAACGCAGGCATAGCCGTAGCTATGACGAGTATTTGTAACGAAGCAAGTCGTTAAATTTATCCAATTATATGCGCCATTTATGATTCAAATTGGTATTAGTTATGGTTGAGAAAAAGAACGCAGTAGATTTTCAAAAGAACAATTCCCTTATAATCAACAATTCGTAATAATGTCTATTGCATAGATTATATTTTTAACTAGTTTTACGATAAGTAATCGTTCAAAATAAAATACATGTTTTCGATTTTCAAAAAACCATATCCATCAGATCACAATCTAAAGACAGGGCTAAAAAGTGCATTTAGCATATCTATATTCCTCATTGTATTTTTCTTTATTTTCAAGCCTTTTGGGATAGGTGCTGTTGATCTGGAAGGTCGGATGAAAATGGTATTATCCTATGGAGTTGTAAATTTTGGAGCTATTATCACTGTTATTTCCCTAACAAGATTTGCCTTACCTCGTTTATATAAAGAAGAAACTTGGACTGTAGGCCATGAAGTCATCTCTATCTTACTCATATTTACGATCATAGCTTTTGGCTGTATGACGGTGAATCATTTCTATTTTGGAAGCAGGGCCAATCTATCTAATTTTTTACTCTTATTGAGTTATGTCATTACATTTGGTGTATTACCTGTTGGATTTTCTATTGTATTAAAATATAACTCACAACTCAAAAAAAACCTTTCAGAAGCCAAAGCAATCAATCAAGTTATCAATACTGATACTGATTTAGATATTATTGATAAAAAAGAAGAGGATAAGCCCACTATAATACTTCATTCTAATAATAAGAATGAAGAAGTCAGCATCTCGCCTAGTGATTTTTATTTTGCTGAAAGTTCTGCTAATTACATTACTATTCATTACAAGAAAGAAGGAAAAGTAAAAAAGGATATGCTGCGAAGTACCATGAAAACACTAATGGCAGATCTAGTAAAGCAACAACAAATCATTAGATGTCATCGCTCATTTATTGTAAATATTGATATGCTACAATCTATTGAGGGAGATTCACGAGGCTATGAAATTACACTAAAGGATAATGTAGGAAAAGTATTTGTTTCGAGATCTTATATTCCTAATATAAAGAAGCAACTAGAGATATAGGAGCAATAAAAAAACCGAATTTTCAAAGATGAAAATTCGGTTTTTTTATTGCTCAAGTACTCAAATTAAGGTCTAATAAATGCTGCATCTGGTACAGCATCCAAGTTTACATCATATGATTCTGAATTAGTACAACCATTGTCATCCGTTACTATGACGGTATAGGTTCCTGTAGCTAATCCAGAAATAGACATATCTGTAGATGT
Organism: Maribacter sp.; assembly: GCA_051275765.1. Classification (GTDB taxonomy): domain Bacteria; phylum Bacteroidota; class Bacteroidia; order Chitinophagales; family Saprospiraceae; genus JAHDCE01. Next base: position 2,057 of record JBNMOV010000476.1, read on the forward strand.
ATTACTCCAATTGTATAAATACTGAGGAATACCACCTGTAGGGAAATCTAGTGTAACTGCTCCATCTGTACCACAAGAAGCATCCGAAACTACTCCTGAAAGGATAATAGGAGTAGGACTAAATATTTCCACTTCTTCTTCTGACACACAACCATTACCATCTGTAATCGTGATAGTATATATACCTGGATCCAAACCATTAATTGTAGGAGTTATAGCACTATTACTCCAACTATATACTGGTGTAACACCATTGTTCAAATTAGCTGTAACAGCTCCATTTGCATCCAATGGACAATTGACATTAGATATATCTGTAAAATAAATAAATGCTGCAAATAAACCTAATTCCACTTCCATTTCTTCAACAGTAAAGCAACCAGAAGGAACATCTGTTACTGTAACGGTATAAAGTGCTCCAGATAGGTTGGTTAGTGAACTACCCGTTTCTCCAGGATCATGTGACCAATCATAACTAAATGGCCCAGGCCCAGCAGGAGGAAAAACATTTATACTTCCATCATCGCAAGTTATTTCATCTGTAATAAAAACAGTAACATCAGGGATATCATTCATATTAACTACAAATTCAATTTGATCTCCACATACATATTCTCCTGAAGATAATTGAGAATATAGTGTGGCAGTATAGGTAATATCTACAGTTGGTGCTATATCTGCATTCAATATATCCACTACGTTTAGATTAGTGGTCGGAGACCAAAGTACGCTATCTATAGATATATTTGCCAATGACTGATCCAATGTCAATGTAGTTACTTCTCCGTTACATAATGAAATATTTTCTGTTGATACTGAATAATCCATTACAGGATCTACAAATAGCATCACAGAATCTATTGGAGAGTCACCACAGCATGGTGTAGTAACATATAATTCTACCCAAAATTCACCAGATGTGTTGAATGTTCCATTCACTACATCATCAGTAGTTGGAGGATTAGCAATCGCTCCATTAAAGGCCCAATTATAGGAATTAGCTAACTGACTAGTGGAGAATGTCGCCAAATCTCCTTGACATACATAAAATGAATCAACAGTATTGGTTACTTGACTAGCTGTAGTAGCGATTTGAGGAACAAGTTCTCCATCAAAACCAGCATAATAAAAGCCTTCATAATTAAACGCTCCAAAACTAACGTCATGCCTGTCTATCGTTGTAAACTGAACAGTTACATTATTTCCAGTTATTGTATTTGGGTTGGAGTTCGTTCCAAAGCCCCAAGTAGCAGATGAAGATGCTAAAAAATCAACATCCTTAAATGTACAACTAATATCTTCTGCTCTTATAATAGGTTGTCCTGCTAAGTCAAAAGCTAAGTAACTTGGACTCGCTCCTGAAATATTAATAGACGAGCCCGCCGTTCCACCAGTTCCACCAGCTCCAGCAATAATTCTCGATTGTGATATAGTTCCTGTGGCACTATTGGTCAGTAACATTCCAAAGGAATTTCCTCCAGTACCTCCTCCAAGAACATTTTCTCCGTGTCCAGGAAGTATCTGAGTTCTTATAATTTCATAATCCGCACAATTATCCAGATTCAATCCATAAGTAGCAACAGGATTACCACCTACTGTTGTCGCATCAATGGCATCATCTGTTGTTATAGTTAAATCTTGTAATCTAAAGCCCGTAGCAAAAGAGCCATACATGGCTACAATTCTCGGATTTGCTAAAAACTCATCTTCTACATTGGCAGTAGTCCTATTAATTGTAGTAGCTCCTGGAGCACTGGTTTTAAACCATCCAAATGCTACTTCAAAGCC
>JBNMOV010000477.1:0-3844 GCA_051275765.1 Maribacter sp.
TCGCATTGGATGAAACTACAATAGTAGAAGACATCGAAGAACTGATTGAAATCTTTACAGAAGAAAAAGTAACGATTAAAAATATTGATAATAATAGTTTCCAAATCAATCCTGCGCTAATTCGTACAAGCGAATTCCTTACACATCCAGTTTTCAATAGCTATCATACGGAAACGAAAATGATGCGCTATATCAAGCGATTGGAAAATAAGGATTTGTCATTGACCCATTCTATGATCCCTTTGGGATCTTGTACGATGAAGTTGAATGCAGCTACGCAATTGCGTCCAGTAAGTTGGAGTGAGTTTGCTCATATTCATCCATTCGCACCACATTACCAGACGACAGGTTATCAGCAAATCATCAAGGAACTAGAACAGTACCTTTGTGAAATTACTGGATTTACTGCTTGTTCACTACAGCCTAATTCTGGTGCTCAAGGAGAATATGCGGGATTACTAACCATAAGAGCTTATCACTTAGCTAATGGAAATGCTAATAGAAATATTGCATTGATTCCTTCTTCTGCTCATGGTACCAATCCTGCAAGTGCAGTTATGGCAGGCATGAAAGTAGTGGTAGTAAAATGTGATGAGAAAGGAAATATCGATGTCAATGATTTAAAAGAAAAAGCAGAAAAGCATAAGGATAATTTAGCCTCCTTAATGGTGACTTATCCTTCTACTCATGGCGTTTTCGAAACAGAAATCAAAGACATCTGCGATACCATCCACCAACACGGAGGAAAAGTATACATGGATGGCGCGAATATGAATGCTCAATGTGGGTTGACTAATCCAGGAATTATTGGTGCAGATGTTTGTCACTTGAACTTACATAAAACATTCGCTATTCCTCATGGTGGTGGTGGACCAGGAATGGGACCTATTTGTGTCAATGATTCATTAGCACCATATTTACCTAAGCATGTACATGCTGAAACTGGTGGCGATAAAGGTATTCACGCTATATCATCAACTCCTTTTGGAAGTGCAAGTATTTTGTTGATTTCTTATGCTTATATCAGAATGCTAGGAGCAAGTGGTGTGACAGAATCAACTAGAGTAGCCATATTAAATGCCAACTATATCAAGGCTCGTTTGGATGGTGCTTTTAATGTATTGTACCTAGGTCATAAAGGACATTCTGCACATGAACTTATTGTGGATTTGCGTCATTTAAAATCATTGGGACTAGGAGCAGAAGATGTAGCCAAGCGTTTGATTGATTATGGGTTCCATGCACCTACTTTATCATTTCCAGTAGCAGGAACTATCATGATAGAACCTACAGAAAGTGAAGATAAAGATGAAATAGATCGTTTCTGTGATGCTTTATTGGCGATTCGAAAGGAAATAGATGAAGTAGCTTCTGATGAAACTTTCAAGGATAATAATGTATTAGTGAATGCTCCACATACTTTGGAAGAAATTACTAATAACGAATGGACATTGCCATATTCTAGAGAAAAAGCGGCTTATCCTTTGCCTTATTTGAGAGAAGGATATAAGTTTTGGGCAGCAGTAGGTAGAGTGAATAATGCACATGGAGATAGGAATTTGATTTGTACTTGTCCGCCTATAGAAGCGTATGAGGAGTAACAGTGAACAGTTTACTGTAAACTATGAACAGTAATTTTCGTGTGTAGAGACGCAATATATTGCGTCTTGCCAGACAAAATCACAATAGAATAATGACAAACCTCAGTAACCTTTCGATTGCTGAGGTTTTGTTTTTCAAGTCAACGCAACTTCGAAAATCTTCGAGATTTCTGAAGTTTTGGCTTGAGCAAGAATTGAACTTCTGCTTGGCAAAACTTCAAAAGTTCTGGAAACTTTCGAAGTTGGGAAAGGGATTTTTAAAACATCACTTTCTCTCTACTCCATCGCTCCCAATCCTTGAGATAATAATCTAATAAAATAGGACCGTCCAAAGTATTAGGAAAAATGTCTTTTACTATAATATCCTTTTCAAAAGAGAATAATTTAGATACGATGTCATTGCTTAGGAATTTGGTTTCTATTCCATCGAAGGATATATTTTGATAATCTAGTTCTTGATTAGATGCTAGGACAAAACCCCATTCACCAAAGGATGGCACATAAGAATGATAAGGATAAACATGTTCAAAACCAGATGATTCAACTGTTGCTTCTATGCACCAAAATGCTTCTGTTGTATGAAAAGGGCTCGTTGCTTGAGTCACGAATACACCATTAGGCGAAAGTCGTTTTCTGACGAGTTTATAAAATTCTTCGCTGTATAATCTTGATAAATTATCATTAGTAGGATCTGGTAAATCTGCTATGATGACATCGTATAAAGTTTCATTTTCCTTTAAAAAAACCATCGCATCAGCAGGCGTTGGAATGACCTTTGGATTCGCCATGCAATTACCATTCACTTTTACTAAATGAGGATTTTCTTTGGCCAATTCAAACATAACAGGATCTATATCCACAATTCTCACTTCTTCCACATCCTCATATTTCAATACTTCTCTTGCCGCCAATGCTTCTCCTCCTCCAAGTATCAATACTTTTTTCTTATATCTCGATAATGACATCGGAACATGAACTAATGACTCATGATAGCGATATTCATCTACAGAAGAAAATTGTATCACTCTATCGATATATAATCTTACGTCTTCTTTGCCTTTCGTTAGTGTGAGTGTTTGATAAGGCGTAGTTTTAGTGAATACGATTCTGTCTCTAAATAGATCATCATGCCATTTTGATAATAATTTATCTGATGAGAAAAACGCTACTACAAATAATATAGATACAACAAATGAAGCAAGCCAATACCATTTTCTTCTACGAGGATTCATCTTATCAGAAAAAACCCAAAGATTGATAATCCCTACCAGTACATTAACAAATCCAAAAATAATGGATGATTGAAATACACCTACCCAAGGCAACAAAAAGAAAGGAAAAAGCATCGTAGCTGCCAATGCTCCTAGATAATCTAAAGCAAGAACATTAGATAAATTTTTATCCTCAGGATAATGTTCTTCCATTACTCTAGTTAATAATGGAATTTCTAAGCCAGTCAATGTACCAATGATGCTAATTAAGAGAATAACAATCCAATTAAAACTAGCAGAATCTATTTCAGAAAAAGCGAAATAAAGAAAGGGCACACTGACCCCTCCTATGATTCCTAATATCACTTCGACTTCTACGAATCTCGTCATCAAATCCTTTTCCATCAATCTAGATAGATACGCTCCAACTCCCATCGCAGCCATATAAACTCCTATGATAATAGAAAACTGTTTGATACTATCTCCTAGAAAATAACTGGAAGTCGTACTAATTAGCAATTCATAAATAATAGAACAAAGTCCTACGATGAAAATACTAAGGATTAAAATCGATTTTTCTTTTGAGGCGAAATTCACTAGCTATTATTTTTTATACAGAATATTATAATGCAAAAAAAAGACTTATATTGAACTCTCTTATTAAAATTTATGTTTTAATTTTGTTTTCAAGGAATAACTACCCTACTCCCAGAAAGTATTATACTTCATTATTCGCTTCTTTTTAAGAGGATTTCCAAAAGTAGTGCATTCTAAAAAACAAGTTTAGGGAATAGGCAATTAATAATAACATACACACCTAGCGGATTATTATTAATTGCTAGGTTGCTCAAAATTTAAAATGAAAAGTTCCCCGTGTTTTTGAGCAATGTGGTTTCGCTCTTTTCAACTATCTTTTTAAAGATATAAAACCATAAGCAATTGTACAAACGTAAAAGATCGAAGCCCAAAGTTCCGCCTTTCAGCGTTTAGTGGATGAACGAATGATTTTCGATGCAATCGAAATGAATGTCT
>JBNMOV010000478.1:0-3811 GCA_051275765.1 Maribacter sp.
GATGATTTCGCTAAATATGAGAAAAAAATCAAAAGGAAAATACATCAAGCAGTCAAGGAATTCTATAGTATTTTGGAGAAATCAGATTGCTTTGGTCATTTAGAACTCCTTATGAAAGAACTGGTGTAAGTGCTAGTAGAACTTCGTGGAATAAAGATTATTATGATAGTCATGTTGGTTCTTTCCAAATTTTGCCATTAAAAACGGTTTTATTTGAAAAATGGGATGATCCTAAATATTGTTTTGGTGTAGGAACAGATTTAAAAATATTCGATTCTTCTTCTGAATATCACATGATAGCTTTGGACATAACAGACGAAGGCGATCCGATGTCTTATAAAGGAGAAGACCATAATATTTTATTCGATGAAGCATCTCCTTTTTTCTTTACAGATTACATCAATTTGAGTATTAATCTTTTTGGAAAACGAGAACGATTCGATTATTTCTCTTTGTATATGCCTAGTCAACATAGAAAACCTAAAGAAGAAATTCAAGCTGCGATTGATGGAACTGTAGAAGTAGATTTAAAGAATAAAGCTGCGATTGAAGAAAAAATAGAGGATATAAAAATCAAAGTTCAAAAATTATTAAAGTCAAAAAAATACGAAGAAGCAAGCGAAGCGTCTTACGATGTTTATGATGCAGATAAAACGGTATTTAATACCTTGACATTGGATATCGCTAGGAAACAAAATGATGTTCCATTATTTCTTTCTAAGTTAAAAAATGCGATTAAATTCCATGACTTCAATATTGAAGCATATGAAAAGTATGTAGGGAATGATCCATTTTTTGAAGGAGATGAGTATTTGGTTTGGAAGAAGGAAAATTAATCCTTTTAGCCTAGCCCTTCAAACCCAAATCCCTAACAGAAAAGAAAAATATCGTTCCAAAACCTAGTGCCAACATAGCATGAAATGGAACAAATCCCTTATAACCATAAAAGATACCCATCACTAAAGCAAAGATGAAATAGAGTGCCATAAAGCCTTCTGCAAGGATAATCCAATCCAGTTTAAAGGAAAGGTATTTCTTCTTTTTCAATGAATCTGCTAAGTTTTTAATATTAAATTTAGGTGTACGAATGAAGGGCGTTTTCTTTCCTCTCAATCCTTGTATTACTGCTATCGAATTATGTAAAGAAAGCCCCATACTCAAAGCGAGAAAAATAGGAAAAAGAATAATAAATTTGAATAAAATTTTCCAGAGGGGTTTATCCATTTCTGCTCGTCTATTACCTACAAAAAAAACTGCTCCTATGATAAGAAAACCGCTTTGAAAGACAGTAAAATACATCATATCCAATTCTGTGCGAGGCAAGATCAACATCAATGGTACGCTGATCATTCCAGAAAAGAAGATGGATAAAAACACACTACTAGACAGTAAATGCCCTACTCCATGAAATTTCTGTCTAAACGATAAATTAGATCTCAATATGGTAGGAATCAGTTTTCTAGCAGATTCTGCACCGCCTTTTTGCCAGCGATATTGTTGTGATTTTAAGCCATTCATTTCGGCAGGAAGTTCAGCAGGAGCACCTACTTTTTCTAAGAATACAATCTTATATCCTTCCAATTGAGCACGATAGCTCAAATCCAAATCTTCTGTCAATGTATCAGATTCCCAACCTCCAGCATCAGCAATGGTTTGCTTACGCCAAACGCCAGCTGTTCCATTAAATTGCAATAAACAACCAGCAGCTCTACGCCCTAATTGTTCTACTGTAAAATGAACATTCAACTGTATTGCTTGCAAACGCGTCAATAAAGAATAATCCTGATTGATGTGTTCCCAACGGGTTTGTACCACGCCGACTTTTTTGTCTTTAAAATGTGGGATAGTTCTACGTAAGAAATCTTTTTTTGGTAAGAAATCTGCATCAAAAATAGCAATGAATTCTCCGTTGGCAAATTGAGTAGCATCTTTTAATGCTCCTGCTTTATAACCTGTTCTTATTACACGAGTAATGTGTTCTATATTGAAACCTTTTGCTTTGTATTCTTCTACTTTCGCTTTACAAATTCCTACTGTTTCATCTGTAGAATCATCTAATACGTGTATCTCGAATCTATCTTTTGGATAATCCAATTCAACTATATTATCTATCAATCTCTCTGCTACATACAATTCATTAAAAAGCGGCAACTGTACTGTGACAAAAGGCAAATCGTCTCCTACTGCCAGTTGTTCATGTTCTGTTTTATATTTTTTTAGATTCTTAGTATAAAAAAATAGCAAGTTCAACTGTAACAAGCAATACATCGTAATGTAGCTGAATGCAATAAAATACAAGCAAACTAATATGAAGCAAATGATATGTATCATAAATATTTGAATATCGTCCAAAGAATTTTCTGTCCAGCTCCTATCGTTCCTTTTATCGTTCCAGAAACTTTGGAAAAACCTATACGCACTCTATAATTGACCGGAACTTCTACGCATTTCATCTTTTGTTTGGCAGCTTTTACTTGCATTTCTACTGTCCAGCCATAAGTTTTATCCTTCATATCCAAGGCTATTAACTTATCATACCTTATCGCACGAAATGGTCCTAAATCAGTAAAAGCATAGCCATAGAATAGCTTAATTAAATTAGTCGCCAACCAATTCCCGAATATCTGTTGTGGCATCATCGCACCTTTTTCCAAATCTCCTAAGGCTCTAGAACCAATCACTAAATCAGCAGCATCCTTGATAATTGGAGCTACAACATCTGGCAATTCTTGTGGATAATCAGAATAATCCGCATCCAAAAAAACAACAATATCTGGCTTTTCTTCTTTTTTAGCTATATATGCCAAACCGAACAAACAAGCATTTCCATACCCTTTTATTGGAGCATCTACGACCTTAGCTCCTCCTTCAATAGCTATGATGGCAGTTTTGTCTGTGCTGAGATTATTGCATACCACTATCTCTCGCACCCATTCTTTGGGTATATCCCTTAATACATTCCCTATCGCATTTTCTTCATTGAAAGCAGGAATGACTACATCTATAATAGGTCTGTCTTGCATGATAAACAAAAGTAGTTCAAATTTGACTGTTAACCATATCCTAATGAAGACAGTTTTTTTTTTTAAAACTGTACCCTATGGATTAGGGCACATCCTCCAGTTAAAATTCTATTTTGCTTATCTTTTAGTGTATATTTTAATTTAAAATCAACTAGAAATGAAAATTCTTCCTTTTGGCAATACCACTTATTACTCTCCTTTTTATCGAGAACAGATCAAGCTAAAGTTAGCGGAAAAGATTACACCAAGAGATCAAACGATTAAGATCGCTACTTTAGCTTATTATAAAAAGAGAACAGCATTATCAAAAAAATATCCTTACGAAGGAGTCGTAGAAGGAAATACTTTCAATATCAATCGAATCATTGGATATAGAAATTCGTTTCTACCTATGATTAATGGACATATTATTCAAAATGGAGAAAGAAGTAAAATTGAGGTCAAATTAAAAATACATCTCTTTTTACAAGTTTTTATGATCCTATAGTTTATTCCTGTCATTTTCATCTATCTAGCGGTTATCGCATCTTTTTTTTTCTCTGATGAATTCGACCCTAAATATCTTCTAATATTTCTAGCATTTGGAATAGCATTACTTTATTTTGGATTTACACTAGAAAAGAAAAAAGCAGGCACTTTCTTAGAACAATTATTCCAAGCGACTACAAAAGATTAAAACCATTTGGTGTTAGATTTGATCTTGAATCTCATTATCGTATATTACGACAGGAAAACTAAACATGGAGGGAATCAAAGCGTTTATACTAGAGTGGTGGCCCATCGTGGCT
>JBNMOV010000479.1:0-3807 GCA_051275765.1 Maribacter sp.
GAGATAGATTTGGCTTTGAGTGGATTTTTATCATTAGTTTTTTGAGCGTAGATACTGCTGGTTAGAAATGCCAGTATCAGCATCATGATCAATGTTCTTGATTTCATATTATTAGTTAATTGTGTTGATTAGTTGATTGAGTTAATTTCGTTGATTGGTTTATACTAAAAGTCAACAAAATTAACTCAATCAACTAATCACTCACTATTAAGTACCAAGCCAAAATTGACGGTATTTTAAATATGGGACAAGGGACTTAGGGCATATCCCCAAATCAACCTATTTAAACACAAATCCCTTATCCTTCGCTTGCTTTCGAATAGCTGACATCATTACATTATCCAATGTATTGACTTCTTCGCCTGCTGCCATTTCTTTTTTCTTATCTACTATGAATTTATCCACTTTCGTTTCCAATTCCTTAAGTTCTGCTTGAAGACTTTTTCGTTCTGTTCGCTTCTTTTCTATGTATACTTTCTTTTCATCAGCAGACATTTTCTGCATTTCTTCTGGTAGTTCATCATTCTTTACCGTTTTCATGAAACCATCATAATCTTTATCTGTAGCATCTACTAAATCCCAAGAGGTGTTCTTGTAATTGGACTTAGTTTTATAGAATGTACGAGTTCTCGTATTGGCAGAAGAATATTCAGCGGATGATACATCATTTGCCACTTGCTTCTCTTTGTAAGAAGCTCCTTTTCGACCATAGCCGATGTAGGTGTCATTCAGTTTTTTATTCAGTTCTAATACTTTGTCATCATAAGGAGTAGGAATGTGTACCACTTTTTCATCTTGGTTTATATTCATATATTTACCTCCAGAACATGATGCTCCATCTCCCCACATATCCTTGATTCCTTCATCATATCCACCACAATGTATCGTATTAATAATGACACCTTTTTCTTTTGCTTTCTGGCATACTTTCTTGTAATCTACTGGTCCTTGATTGAAGGGTTCGTTTCCTGCTATAAAGATAATTTTCAAATCATTAGGATTATTTGACCAATCCAAATGATCCAATCCATCATCTATCACCCAAGCACAGTATTCTTCTCCACCATTGGTTTTTAGTAGGAATAATTGTTCTGATGTCCACTCTAGATCTATCGTCAGTCTGCCTACTTTACGGATAAAGCCCGTTTTTCCATCTAGCCAATCATTTCCATATTCGTATAAGGAAAGTTCTATCTGTGGATCGCCATCTTCCTTGCTGGCTTTCGCCAATTCATTGACCATTTTCCACAATTGGGATTTAGCCTGATCTATCAGCCCATCCATACTATTACTAGTATCCAGCAATAAGGCAACTTGGATGCGATTTCTGGCAGGAGGTGGAACAGGAGGCTGGATAGTATCATAGTCTGGTCTTCCAGTCATATCATTTCCACCTATTTGTCCTCCTCTTTGATAAACATTCGATTGTTGGACTTGTTGATTGGAAATTTGTTGCTGTTGGGCCGCTGCTTGGTTATTGGGAACTGTTGGTACAGCTGTAACGACATCTTCTTCTACGCCTTCTTCTGTAGTACGGCAAGAAGATAATGCCACGAATAGAATCATTACGATTCCTAGTATTTGAAATGGAATGTTTTTCATTTACGATAGTCTTTTAAATGATGAAATACTAATAAATACAAGATGCTATTCTGTAACACAATGGGTGTATAGAGCTTATTCATTTAACAAATTCTTAACGTAGCTATGTAGCAATTTTATTTTATTTCATAACCCGTATTTGTATATTTAATAGATGTCTTTTATTATTGACATTGAGTATGGTTGCTCTTGTTACTCAAGATACTAACAGAACGAGATCAATAAGCAAACTAACTTTTCCTATATAATCCATAAGATACAAACTTACCTAAAGATAAGGGAGGAGTCAGATTATATGTTTTTAAAAAAGAAAATGGAAAATCTATAAAAGAAGAAGTTTAGAGATGGTGAATAAATAAGAAACGTTTATAGCCAAGGAGCTTCTTAAAAGTTATTTGCTTTATGAAAACGAAAATTATATTATTACTATCATTATTTTTTTGTCTGAGTAGTTCTTTTATTACTATTCCTATGGAAGAAGAATGGGATTTAGTAGCAGAAAAGAACGATCTGAAAGTCTATAAGCGTACTAAATTAGGAAGTAAATTCAAGGAAGTAAAAATTGTCAATATTTTCAATGCTGACATGAAAAGCATGCTGCATGAATTGAATGATATAGATGCTTATGTATATTGGGTATTCAAATGCTCTGAATCCTATACTGTAAAAAGATTATCAGAGACAGCGATTGTAACTTATAGCTTAGCTGATATGCCAATGCCTATTTGGGATAGAGATATTGTTTCCTATTCTAAATATGAATACAATGAAAAAACAGGAGTACATAGTTTTAATTCTTATACGCCAGAGAATGATGAAAAATATATTCCTATTAAAAATAGGGTAGTCAGAGTGAAGGATTATAAAGCCTATTGGACTTTAGAAGATCTAGGAAATAATAGAATTAAAAGTGTGAACATGATGCATATGGAACCTGGCGGTTCTATTCCAGCTTGGTTGAATAATATGGCAATTACCAAAGGACCTACCAATAGCATGAAAGCATTACAGAAACGATTGGATGCTAAGAAATAAGAAGAAACTGTTTTGAATGCTACAATCTTGTTTGAAAGATTAAGCACTTACCATCATTCTTATCAACCACTTTTTAGATGATTTCATACTTAATAAAAAGGAGGCTTGATTTTAATAAATAAAATCAAGCCTCCGTAACTTAGTGATTAGAAATAATCAACAATTACTTTAAAGTATATGAAACTCTAGCAAATAGGAATCGTCCTCCAATTCCAAATTGCTGTGCTCTTCTTGACCAATCGAATCGTCCTCCACTTCTATTATTTTGATCGCCTGCTGTATTAGGATCAAGATCCTGACTAGCTCTATCTGGATAAATGTCCAATAGATTATTTGCTCCAATTGTAATATTCAATGAATTTGATACTTGGTATCCCAAAGATAAATCAGTAACTACCTTTGAAGAAAAGTTTTGTTGTAATTGAGCGTTTGTAGTAGCTTCCGTTACAGAACCAAAGAAAACATTCCGTAACATGACATTAAATTTATTGAAAGATAAATTATTACTCAAACTAAGTTTTGTACGAGGAACTGCTTCTTCCAAATATACTCTACTATCCTCTGGGAAATAAGTACCCACTAAACCAGCTTCTTCTAATACGCTTGATGCTTTGATTCCTCCATTTTGTCTAGTCTGGGAAAATGTACCTGCAAGATTAGATTTTAGCTTAGTCGAATTACCGAATCTAGCAGTATGTGTGATTACTATATCGATTCCCTGACTTCTAGTATCGATAGCATTAGCAAAGAATGAAGCAGCAGAAGCATTGGCTTGAGTTAATAAGCTTTGTAGCTCCAAATTTGCTTGGTCAATAGGTGCACCAGTGTCATCTAACTGAGGCTTAAACTGTCCAGTATAAACAACTCTATCATTAATATTTACAATATATCCATCAATAGTTATATTCAAATTCGCAGCTGGAATAGACATCGTCAAACCTGCACTTACGCTAGTAGAAGTTTCTTCTTTCAACTCAGGAATACCTAATAATTTTGCGGCTCTGCTATCATTAGAAAATGTTCCAACTTCTACAGGATTTCCTGCTTGATCAAAAATAGTAGAAGTAGAGTTATAGTTGAGTTGGTGAAGAGATGGTGCTCTAAATCCAGTATTTCCTGCTGCTCTAATACTAATATTATCTGTAGCTCTATATCTTGCCACACCTTTCA
>JBNMOV010000480.1:0-3799 GCA_051275765.1 Maribacter sp.
AGTGATGCGTGGTTTCAAAAAACAGGAGGGCGATGGCAAAGCTCCTGCGGGAATTTTTAGTCTAGGAAAAGCATTTGGTTATGCGAGTAAGGAAGAGGCGAGTTTCATCAAATTACCTTATATCCAATCTACAGATACTTATTTTTGTGTAGACGATGTGGAGTCTGAATATTACAATAGTATGGTCAATACAAATAATGTGAATAAGGATTGGAATAGTGCTGAGGATATGCTTCGCAAAGATGGCTTGTATGAATGGGGAATTTTCGTAAATCACAATAATACGCCAATGGCTGCCAGCGATGGTTCTTGCATTATGATTCATATTTGGAGAGGACAAAAAAAACCTACGCATGGCTGTACAGCTTTTGCAAAACCTCATCTCGTAGAGTTATTGAAATGGCTCGACCCTGCTAAAAACCCTAGATTGGTACAAATAACCAAAGGTGAATATCCACAAATGAAAGAATGGTTTGGTTTGCCAAATATAGAGTTTTAGATTGCCAAAAACGTCAGAAATGGAAAACGATAAACAGTCAGAAAGAATCACATTTCCTTATTTATGGAAGAAAATTCTTTCAGTTCTCAATTTTGAAAAAGGATTGCCTTTCACGATTTGGCAGTTTGTCGTACGTCCAGGTAAAGCTGCTCATGAATATCTCTTTGGAGATAGAAAAAAATTCATGGATCCTGTGAAGTTTACTGTTCTAGCTATAGCTATTGGTACGTATATCCTACTGAATCTTATGTCAAATGTCCACAATTCTTTTGGTGAATTATTTCCAGTAGAGGATAAAAAAACGCAAGCAGGTTTGGCTTACTTAGGTACTTTAGTTGACAAATACTACAATCTCTTCCTCTTCCTTAACATACCCATGTATGCTATCATGACCAAAATTCTTTTCAAAAAGAAACAACTTCATTTGGCGGAACATATTGTCATCAATGCTTATCTCTATGCAGTCGCTACTTATGCTACGATATTCCTTCTAGTATTCCCTAAAGATTGGGCTATGATTACCATGAATATATTCAGTATTATCGTTTCTGTCTATATCATATGGGCTTACAAGAAGATATTTGAAGAAAGCTGGTTGGATACCATAGTAAAAGGAATAATCGTATTACTTATGGCATCATTCCTATACTTCTTTATAGTGATGTTTGTTCTTGGAATAGTCGCAGGTTATCATGTAGCTAGTTTGGGATAAGCCTTTATTGGTAATTCCCTAATTGATGTTCTTTATTTATTCTCTTATCTGCCATGAATAATACTCGATCAGACTCACTAAACGATATATCTAATTTTAAACAAACTTTTCTTAAGTCATTCAAATAATTGATATATAGTTCTATTTCCTGCTCCCTATTTCTTTTACTCCTATAATTGTTCAACTTCAATATCTTACCTTCATTGATTATTCGGTAAACTCTTTGATCAATTATTTGATATGCATTTTTATTCCGAAACCTTAAAATCGTTGAAGCCATTGGTAATCCGACTCCTTTAGTTTCGAGTAACATTTTTAATACGGATCTTGTTTTCTCTGAATCAATCCCTTCACTGTCAGTACTCATCGAGTTTAACGCTGAAATGATTTCTTCACTGAATCTAGCATATTTACTTACTTTCCATAAGATAATTTCATTCAATCTATCTTGATCGAAATCAGAATGATCAGCATCTAATTTTTTAGTCAGTTCTTCTTGATATTTGAATTCATAATCGCTATCTACAATTTGGAAATCTTTATCATATACAGTTTTGTGATTCATAGCAATTATTATTAAATATCTAATTATTTATTGCACTTTATTCTTATTAATAAAGCACGAAAAGAAAGAAGTCTTGTGTATGGTCGTCTTAAAAAAGAGATAAGGAATTACTCCCCTTCTGCTTCCATTTTTTCTAATTTAGCTTTTTTTCTAGCATTCAATCTAGCTGCCAACCACCAAGGAATAATGATAGCGCCTGCAATCAAATAAGGATAATAAGACAACAATCGCCAAATCAATGCAATGAGGAAGGTAACAGTTTCTTCCAAATTATAACCTGCTTGAGAAAGGAATTTTCCAAATACCACCTCTGCAAAACCTGCTCCTCCAGGAGAAGGAAGTAATAATAATATTACAAACAATGATTGAAGTTTAGCATATAATTCACTCTGTACCCAAAAATCCAATGACACTAATTCCTTATCAGCGAATGCGATGATCAAGCAATTCAACACAATGAATCTAGTCGACCAAGCCAATGCTGTAGAAAGATATGCCTTGAGGTGAAAATCCCATTTACGTTTGGAAATCTCGCTTGATGCTAGGATGATATCATCGCCTAATTCTTCTGCCTTGTTGCGAAATCGTTTCATGAACCACAATTTGCAAAAGCTTATCGCAATAGTTTTGAAACTTTTAGGACTAAAAAATAAACCATAAAAGAAAAAGCTACCATAAATCAACATGATAATAAACGTCACATAAAATGTCCAACTACCAAATGCTAATCCTTCTAATTTAGGAACAATAGTCGATCCAAATATTAGTAACATGAATGGAATAGCAGTAATAAAGAAAACGGAATCTACTACTATGGTATAAATAACGAGGGCTGTAGTTTTGGCAGCACCCAGTTTTTCTTGTGATAATACGAATAATGCTACTGCTGATCCTCCTACACTTGTAGGTGATACGGCAGAACTAAATTCCCAGATAAAAATAAGTTGGATGGCTTTTTTCCATTTGAAGAAATTCTCTGTAAGTACTCGAAGCCTAAAAGCATATGCTAAATGACGAATAATCATCATTAAACCTGCCATGAAAATCCAAAACAAGGTATGACCATTCCATTTTATCGTCAGAAATGCCTCATGGTCCCACTTACTATATAGCATATAACCTATCACTCCCAAACCTATTATGATAGGTAAGATGATACGATTCATCTTGATGGAATTCAGTACTTTTTCTTCGTCTTCGCTGAATTCATCATCCATCAATTCTGCTTCTTTATTCTGCTCCTCCTGGATCAAGTTTGTCTTTTTCTTTTTTGTAAACCCAAAAATTATTGATACCCTCGCCTACCACAACTCCTATCTCTTCCATCTGTATCAACTCCAAAATCGCCAAAAAGTTAAATAAGGCATGGATTCTATTTTCACATCGGCTAAAAATCATTTTAAAATCTGATTTATCCCTTGTCAATACCAAATTCCTTACAAAATTCTTCTGTTCTTCTAGCGTATAATTATAGCGTACTACCTTATGTACCCTTATCTTTTGTCTGTCTTCAAACCGTTCTACTACTTTCTCAAAAGTCTGTAATAACTTAAACAAACTCAAGGATTCTAATTCTGCATCTACTAATGCTTTTTGTGCCAAAACTTTCAGTTCAGCAGTAGAATTTCCTCTTCCCTTTCGCTTGGAACGAATATCTTCTAGTTCCTTCAGATCGTCGAGGATACCTTTGTATCGCTTGTATTCTAATAACTGTTGAATCAATTCTCCACGAGGATCTAGCTCATTTCCTTCCTCATCCAGTTCTTTTCTTGGCAATAGCATTTTCGCTTTGATTCTACAAAGCGTAGCAGCCACTACGATGAATTCGCTCGCCATATCTATATTGAGCGTTTCCATGCTATGGAGATAATTCAAAAAATCATTAGTAACTGTAGCGATTGGAATATCGTAAATATCTAATTCGTCCCTCTCTATAAAGAAAAGGAGCAGGTCAAAAGGACCTTCAAATTGAGGTAAAACGATATTGTATGTCATTCCAAATATTGAAATTCTGGTTTGGAAT
>JBNMOV010000481.1:0-3799 GCA_051275765.1 Maribacter sp.
GTCATTTTTAATTATATGCTGAGAATTAATTGGTTTTCAGATTGTTAAAAGTTCATAGCTTCTGAAAATAAAGCAATTGCTACTAACGTTGCTACGGAACTATTTTTTGTGTTTTTTAGAAGGAAAAAGAACAAGCATAATGGCTTAAATTATTGAATTCGTTTCACTAATTGCAATTTATTCTTGCTCTAAAATTTTAATCATCAATATTTTATTGATAAATCTAAATATCTTTAAATTTAAGCATCTACTTATGACTCCATAATTCGTACTTTTGCAAAAGTCAATAAAACCATAACATCATGAATTTACTTCCTAACTACGCCTTAGGGCAATGGACCAAACCAACAGGCGATAAAGAAATACCACAATACGATGCCATAACTGGAGATTTAATATCCATAGCATCGAGTGGTGGATTGGATTTTGCAGAAATGATGGATTACGCCAGAAAAGTGGGTAATTCAAAATTGCGTAAAATGACTTTTCATGAAAGAGGAATGATGCTTAAAAAATTGGCACTCTTTCTTCATGATAAAAGAAAGGATTATTATGCATTGAGCTATAGAACAGGAGCGACGAAAAGCGATTCTTGGGTAGATATAGAAGGAGGAATTGGAAATTTATTTGCGAATGCAAGTTTAAGAAAAAAATTTCCTAACCAACCTTTTGATGTGGATGGAGATTACGTTCCACTTTCTAAAGAAGGTACATTTATAGGACATCATATCATGGTGCCAAGAAGAGGTGTAGCTGTACATATTAATGCCTTTAATTTTCCAATATGGGGAATGTTGGAAAAATGTGCTGTGAACTGGCTCGCAGGAATGCCAGCTATAGTAAAAGCTGCAGAATCAACTTCCTATCTTACGCAAGCGGTTGTCAAAGACATCATCGCTTCAGGCATTTTACCAGAAGGTTCATTGCAATTAATTTGCGGAACTGGTTTTGGTATTATTGATCCATTGACATCACAGGATGTATGTACATTTACAGGTTCTGCGAGTACAGGCAGGATATTAAAAGCTCATTCCAATATTATCAATAATTCCATTCCTTTCAACATGGAAGCGGATTCTTTAAATTGTACCGTTTTAGGAGAAGATGCTGTTCCTGGGACAGTAGAATTTAATCTTTTTATCAAGGAAGTACACAGAGAAATGACAGGAAAGTGTGGACAGAAATGTACAGCTATCCGCAGAATTATCGTTCCAGAAAACTTAATAGAAAGCGTACAAATTGCCCTATCTCAACGATTAGCAAAAACTACGATTGGTTCTCCTCATGAAAAAGAAGTGAGAATGGGAGCATTGGTATCCAAGCAGCAAGTAGAAGAAGTAGATAAGCAAGTCAGGAAACTGATGACAGAACAAGAAATCGTTTATGGTGATTATGGCAAAAAATCTGATGCTATAGGAGCTGATTGGGAGAAGGGAGCATTTTATCATCCTATTTTATTTTTAAATACGAATCCTTTTAAAAATACTGCTGTTCATGATACAGAAGCATTTGGTCCAGTAAGTACTTTGATGCCTTATAAGACGATGGATGAAGCTATCGAATTAGCCCAAATGGGTAAAGGTTCGTTAGTGAGTTCTATTTGTACGAATAATGATGATTTGGCTAGAGAATTTGTCATTGGTGCAGCTACGCATCATGGACGTATTTTGGTATTAAATCAACGTTCTGCAAAAGAAAGTACTGGACATGGAGCACCTTTGCCTCAATTGGTTCATGGTGGTCCAGGACGTGCTGGAGGGGGAGAAGAAATGGGTGGACTTAGAGGTGTAAAACATTATTTGCAACGATGTGCGATACAAGGTTCTCCACAAACGATTACTAAAATAACTGGCGTTTTTCAACCTGGAGGTGATTACATAGAAAAGCCTATTCATCCATTCAGAAAGCATTTTGAAGAATTGGAAGTAGGAGAAACCGTTTTTACACATAAGCATACTGTTACAGTTACAGATATTGTCAATTTTGCGAATGTATCTGGCGATAATTTCTATGCACACATGGACGAAACTTCCTTAGAAGGAACGATGTTTGATGGACGTGTCGCTCATGGATATTTTGTATTAGCAAAAGCGGCAGGACTATTTGTAGAACCTAAAAAAGGACCTGTTTTATTGAATTATGGTTTAGATGAATGCAGATTTACCAAGCCAGTATATCCAGGAATGACGATAGCTGTGAAATTCACAGTAAAAGAAAAACTAGAACAAGAAAAACGAGAAGACGAACCAGCCAAAGGCATCGTCAGGTTTTTAGTAGATGTATATGATGAAACTGGAGAAACAGTAGCGATTGCTACGATTTTGACAATGGTCAAGAAGTTGAGGCAAGACTAAATATTGAGATGCTGGGATTTTAAGATAAAAATTGATAATTAACACGTTATCTCAAAATCTCAGCATCTCAATATATATCAATAGGCTGCTATCAAAAACACAGCAGGTCTTTTTCCTAAATCTGGTCTTTCCGCTTTTTTCCAAGCAGCGACGTTTTGACTCAGAATAAATTCTGTAGGAAGTGTGAGATCACAAGCTACACAGATTTTAGTAGGATTAGCAAGCGTCTGAATCATGTCCTCCAAGAAAGCATCATTTCTATATGGCGTTTCAATAAAGATTTGAGTTTGTCTTTTTTGCCTAGATTCTATTTCGAGCTCCTTTAGTTCTTTTAATTTTTCTGGCTTTTTTACAGATAAATAACCATGAAAACTAAACTGCTGCCCATTCATTCCAGAAGCCATCAATGCCAATAAAATAGACGAAGGTCCAACCATAGGAATAACTTCTATGCCTCTTTCGTAAGCCATTTCCACGACTATTGCACCAGGATCTGCTACACCTGGACATCCTGCTTCTGACATTAATCCAATGTCTTTACCATTTTGAGCATCTTTCAGAAAATTGGAAATACCATTTCTGCCATTTCGCTTATCCAATTCATGGAAAGTCATTTCTTGGATAGGCATTGGCGGTCGAGTAGGGCTGATAAATCGCCTTGCCGTTCTCGCACGTTCCACAATAAATGTATCCAACTGATGAATTCTATCAATCACATATTGAGGAATAGTTTCCAATGTATCCTCTCCCAATGTAATGGGGATGAGGTATAATTTACCCTTCTTTTTCTCCATTCTCCAATATATTTTTTAATGTTTCAAAATCAGATTCCATTATATTCTGCATCAAAACCTTTACGATTCCTTTGCCAGATCGCAACAGAAAAGAATGCAATTTAATATCTTGTTCTACATAAAGATTCGTCCCCTCTTCAGCTTCCTCAAATGTGTATTTTACATGAATACTCATTTCCTTACTCTTCATTTTTGCTTCAAATAATTCATTTATTTCAAAACCAGTAATGACTTGAGTAAAATGTAATGTTTTACCATTTTGCTTGATGATTTGCTTGGATTTTCCACCAATGCCTGCTTCTTCGCCTTCTAATACTTCAAGATAATGTAACCCTTCTATCCAATCCACCAGATTTTCTATCTCAGTGAAATAATCGAATACTTCGCCTACAGTTTTTTCTATATGTATGGAGTGTTGGATATTCATTTTGTATTATTCAATAGTTCCTTGAACTTATTCAAATCAGCTTCTCGTTGTTTCTTCATGCTACCTTTCATGAAAAAACCAACTAAATTTAAAATAGCAGGTCTGAATTTAACGTCTGTATCTTCTATTAATAATGTTTGCCCTCCTTGATCAATGAATTTGCATTCGACGTAAGAAAGAAAATTATTATGTGTCAATTGATAGGCAAGTAACTGATTTTTTTT
>JBNMOV010000482.1:0-3786 GCA_051275765.1 Maribacter sp.
CAAAAATGACGCGAATAGCCGTAGCTATTTAAGGAGTTTTTAACGACGCATAGCTGAAAACTAAGCAGATAAAACGGTTACTTACTTACTTTACAGTGTACTAATACACTGTAAAGTAAGTTGTTTAATATTTTGATGAGATTATTGTGGAATATGGCGAGGCATTTTTTGACAGCGTAGCCTTAGCTACGGTGGAGAAAAATAACGATGTCCAAATTTCAAAAGAAGCCATCAAAACTTAAGATTACTTACTTTACAGTGTACTAATACGCAATTGAATAATATATTATTCAATTGCGTATTAGTACAATAGCTTTGATGATTACTTTTGTCATGGGATATTCATTTTATTGGAAAACCTTATTCAAAATGATACATTGACTTATATACGAATTACTACCAAATCAAAATCCCTCCAAAGCAAAGCTTTGAAGGGATTCATTTTATCTCAAAATCTTAACATCTCATTTTAAAGATGTATCACTTCACCATAAGCAGCAGCAGCAGCTTCCATAATTGCCTCACTCATTGTAGGGTGGGGGTGTACGGTTTTGATGATTTCGTGACCTGTAGTTTCCAATTTACGGATAGATACGATTTCTGCGATCATTTCTGTTACATTAGCACCAATCATGTGTGCTCCTAGAAGTTCACCATATTTAGCATCGAAGATTAATTTTACAAAACCTTCTTTTACTCCTGCTGCACTTGCTTTACCAGATGCAGAGAATGGGAATTTACCTATTTTGATATCATAACCAGCTTCTTTAGCAGCTGCTTCTGTATGACCTACAGACGCGACTTCTGGAGAACAATATGTACAGCCAGGAATATTACCATAATCCAATGGTTCTGGATGCTTCCCAGCTATATTTTCTACACAGATGATACCTTCAGCACTTGCCACGTGAGCCAATGCAGGTCCTTTTACTACATCACCAATGGCATATATGCCAGGGATATTGGTTCTATAAAATTCATCTACAGGAATCAATCCTCTATCAGTCGTGATGCCTAATGTTTCCAAACCGATGTTTTCTGTATTCGCAGAAACGCCAGTTGCAGAAAGAACAACATCACATTCTATGATAGTTTCTTTTCCATCTTTATTAGCAGCTATTTTTACTATACATCCGTTGCCAGAAGTATCTACGGATTGGACTGCACTATTAGCAATCGTCTTGATACCCATTTTCTTATATACCTTCGTCAATTCCTTAGAAACATCCTTGTCTTCTCTAGGAACTAATCCGTGCATATATTCCACGATAGTTACTTCTGTACCAATCGCATTATAGAAATAAGCGAATTCCACACCAATAGCACCTGCTCCTACGATAACCATTTTCTTAGGTTGAGTAGCTAAGCTCATCGCTTTACGATAGCCTATGATTTTTTCGCCATCCATTGGCAGCATAGGTAGTTCTCTAGCACGTCCACCAGTTGCTACGATGATATGATCGGAAGAATAAGTCGTCTTATTGCCATCAGTATCTGTGACCTCTACTTTCTTGCCTCTCATGAGTTTACCATGACCATTGATAACTGTGATCTTATTCTTTTTTAATAAGAATTGGATACCCTTACTCATGCCATCTGCTACACCTCTACTACGACTGATCATGCCACCAAAATCAGCTTCTGCTCCAGCTACTTTGATACCATAATCCGCTGCATGGTTGATATAATTGAATACTTGTGCACTTTTTAGTAATGCCTTAGTTGGGATACACCCCCAATTCAGACAAATACCACCAAGGGATTCACGTTCTATTACGGCTACTTTCATGCCTAACTGTGAAGCACGGATAGCTGCTACATATCCACCAGGTCCTGTGCCTATTACGATAAGATCATAACTCATTCTTAATCTACTTTTAGGTTTGATTGATAATTTCCCTATAGTTCATCAAGAACTGAGGGGTAAAATCGCTGCAAATATACATAGCTATTGGCACTTTAATTGGAAAAACATTGGGTTTAGGTATTGAGTTGTAATACTTTTTAGTTTTGTATAACTTTGTTGGATACTAATAGTGCTATTTTTGCTAGTAAAATGCTGTAATTGGATAACATATATCTATCCACATTCGTTGTAATGCTTTCAAAATAATATCAATAATGAAGCATTTTCCCCTTATTCTACTTATAAGCGTTTTTTGTCTACTAAATATTACTGCACAGAGTTTGCATTTGACTGAAAAGAAGTCTGGAAATGAAATCAGTATTATTTGTAATAATCCTTCTTCTAAGGATTTTGAGCTCACGTTTACTTATGGCATTTCTGGTTTTAATGCAGATAGATCATCTCCTGTGGTACAGGTTGTCAAGGCTGGGGGAAAGTCGAAAATCGTCACTTTTACTGGAATACCTGGTGTATCTGGAACGTATAAGATGAGCTATTCTTATACAGAAATTAGCAAAGGGACTTTGCCTGCTTCTTCCGCCGCTAGTACTAATATGAACGGTATTCATGTTTTTAGTAAAAGTGGTTGTTCTAGATGTAGCTATGTACTGAGTGATTTGGAAAAGAATAATGTAGCTTTCAAGGATCACAATACTGATAATAGTGATGTGGATAATCGATTGATGTGGAAAATGCTGTATAGGGCTGGGTTTAAAGGGAATTCTATTTCTATGCCAGTAGTGGTAGTGGATAATAAGGTGTATTATAATATTCCTAATTTGAAGAATTTGCTGGCTTGGTTGAAGAGGTAGTTTGTTTATTTAAAAATTTGGATCGTCTAGAATGTCATCATTATTGATTATTTCAAAATAGAACATTTACCTGTAACTAACTGGTTATCAACGTTAATTTTTAATAAAAAAGCATTTTGGAATAATGTCTATTATATATCTGTTTTTCTTCTTCTTTAGGATATAATTTACGTTTTCATTTTTTTTAAAAAAAAAGTAGAAACAAGAAATATGGTAGTGTAAGAAATAATATATCTAATGGGATCATTCAAATAATTGAAAATATATTGAATAAAATCTTCGAAGTATAGACCTAATAATATGTAAATAAAAGTCCAAGCTACAAAAAGAAATAAAAGAACCAAAACAATCTATCCTAACTTAGGATATCTTTCAAGTACTAAAGCATTAATTATGTCAAATAAATAAACATTTACTTGATAGATGAATAGTGATACCATAATAAGAGATTAAAACCATACACTTTTTGTTCTTGTATAATTCAAAAGAAATATAGGTCGCCATGTCAGGTGAACAAGCACCTGACACGGCGGCTTTTAATTGATTATCAATATTTTATCTTATTTGCTTTTTTCTAAGAAAACTAAAATATTTTATTCAATTACTTGTGTATGGTTTTAAATAATAAGAAAAGGAGCGTATTCTATGATATATTCTAACATTATTTTTATGAAATATCTTTAAAGTAATACGCTTTTGAATAATCCTGTTTGTATTAGCAGACCTTATTCACCCCTTGGTTTATTGCGAAGTAAATTATTCAAATTGGTATAACTCCCTTAGTACACTGTAAAGTAAATAGGCACATTTTTTGGATGATAGCGTTAAATAGCAATATGAAAAAAGGACATGTGAAATTAATTATAGAAGATGAAGAGCAACTAAAGGTTTTTCTCAAAAAAAGTAAACTGATATCAAGGACCTATAAAAGGATAACCAGTCTTTTAGAATTGAATAAAGGTCAAAGCTATGTTAGTGTTTCGAAATTAATATCAGTATCTATAACAAGTTTACGGAGGTTGGCAAAAAAATATAAGAGTCATGGTTTAGCGTGTTTATATGATGAGC
>JBNMOV010000483.1:0-3779 GCA_051275765.1 Maribacter sp.
TTATTCTGCCTCTTTTCTCTTATCCTTTTTCTAAACTCCAGTTTTTCCTTCTTTTTCTCAAACCAATCCTTGAAACGTCCTTTGATATTAGGTTTTATTTGTTCTACTTCTATCGCTTCTTCTTCACCATCTTCTGTGTAAGAAAAAACAGGAACTTTGGTTTTACCTTTTTCTATGAGTTCAGGGTTTTCTTGTATGATGCTGTCAATATCTTCTGTAAGTTGTGTAGGAATCACATCTTTTATTTCATTTAAATTCTTTTCTGAGTTGGATAATTTAGGTGTTATATTATTTTGAATAGGAGTTTGTTCATATTGAGTAGGTGGAATGTTATTTTCATAAATAATAGGTGTTATTTCTTCTTCTATAATTTCCTTTTTAACAGGAGTTTCCTTTTTTATCTCATCAAAAGAATAAGCATTAATAATGTGTACTAATTTTTGAGAATTATTACCACATTCGATTAATTCGCTATTGATTTTGATATTTTTATCATCTAATTCACTATTATCTTCCAGTAATAATTCTACTGCATGATTTAAATGATTTATTTCTTTTTGAGTAGTATAAATATAAAATGTAGCGATTGCAGCTAATAAAGTAACAAGACCAGCAACAGACCAAAAACGAATGCTTTTGTAAAACGGTGGCTTTTGATCCAAGCGGTCATTGATGCCATCCCATACAAAAGCAGGTGGTGAATCATTGAATTGATCCATCGAGTTATTGAAAAAATCTTCTATGTTATTGTCTTTATCCATTATCCTTTAATTCTTTGTCCAAAATAGTCTGCAATTGCTTCCTTGCTCTCAAATAAAGGGATCTTAGGGTAGCTTCGTTTGTATCTAGTTGTTGAGATATTTCCTTGAAGGAGTAGCCTTCGATTGCTCTGAGATTGAAAACAGTCTGATAAGAAAGGGGAAGTTGTTGTATCAAATGAATGACTGCATTTGCTCTATCTTTTATCTTAAAAGTATCTTCAGATAGCTTGGTGTTTTCCAGTTTTTCTACTTCCAATATTGAAAATTCAATCTTTCGATATTTTCTAATATGCATCAATGCAGAATTGACTATCACCTTTCTCATCCAAGCTTTCAATGATGTACCAGAAAATTGCCTAATATCCTTCAATATTCTAAAAAAACCTTCTTGCAAAATATCTTGAGCTTCATGTGGCGTTTTAGCATATCTCAGACAAATCCCATAGAGATATGTCTTGTATTGCTCATACAAAAGGTATTGCGACTTACGATTTCCTCGTATGCAGCCTTTTAATAATTGAGCTTCGCTATGTGATTGGTTTGCCATCTATCTTATTTGCCTCTACTTCTAAAGGTGCAGATTTTTTTGATTTTGTTGCAGCAAATGAATATTTTTTTTATTCTCCACCTTTAGTACCATAAAAAACAACCCAAACTTGGAAATCATCACTGAAATCTATGAAACGATGTTCTTGGAAAGCAGGAACGAATAAAACATCATGTGCTTGAAATGGATAAGATTCATTTTCTCTAATAAAAGGGCCTGTACCACTAAGTGAAATGTATTTAATAAATTGAGCCAGAATGGGTAGTAATTTTTTAGAAGGAAAAGGAACAAGCATAATGGCTCAGGTTATTGAATTCGTTTCACTAATGATGACATAGGTTCATCTTTATCGTGAGGTTGTTGCTTATCTAATTTTATTAGGAATATATAGCTCTATTTCTAGTGTTCTTCTTTTCGTTAATTGCACAAATTCATCTGGAGCATTGGATTGTAATATTTCTAATGCTTTTTTCTGTGTCCAATGATATTTCTGTACTATTTTAAAATCATTTATATCGCTAATAGCTTTCAAGTGATGTTTCATATGCTCCACATAATCATCTATTCACCAAGCGATGGTTTGTGTTTCATTCGTTATTGGAAATATGATTTTTTAAGGAAAATATTACCACTATACGAAGAAATAATGCGATGAATTTGTCTATTTAAAGCGAGAAATAAAGATAGGATTTCTGTTGTATCCATTTCTTGATACTGATTTACTTGTACCAAACTATCTTGAGGATAAGTCAAAATAGGGTAGGGAGAAATAGCAGGAATAATTTCTGAAAAACGCTTTAAATTATTCAATGCAGAATCGACAAGATATCCTATTTTTTTTATACTTCTGCTCGAACATTTGCTGTTGGCTGCTAATTTTGTTGAATACCATTGATTAATAAAACAAATGGATGTCCATCTTCTGAAAAGATAGTCAATGATGAGAGTTGTCCAATTGATGGAAAACTAAGGCATACTAGGGCTATTAGTAAGAATAAATTATTTTTTATTAGATTTAACTTTTAAAAAAAATAATTTTTAAGGACGTTCTTATATCAAACCCAATGTGACCATTATGATCCAAATTGGTATTAATTACTGATGTCCAATATTCTTAATGCAAAAGTTATTCCATCCAGAGTTACTAGAAGAAATAGTAATTGCAGGGCTTATCAATTCAAATCATAATGGTCGCATATAAATAGGCGTTTGAGGGATGTGGCTATTGTTTGATTATTCTACAATTTCGTAGTCAATACCTAGCTTTCGCAATGATCTAAGAGCAGAACTAGAGTTTTTAGGGTCTACTTCTATATCCACAAGATCTCCCTCTAAGAGGATATCTGTAAGTTCGCTTGACAAAGATTCATCCATGTTAGATGAAATCTCTGCTATACATTTGGATATTGCTCTTCTATCTGGCCTCTGAGCATCGCAAGATAACAGGTTTAATTTCATAATATTTTTTTATAAAGGTAAGAAACTTAACTTGGACTTACGTTGAATATGCTTATTCAATTATTTAAACAGTGTCAGAAAAATTTGTGTGATCTAAACCTAATTTGTGTATTTTAAGTGCGATGTCTATTTCTCATAGGCTCTGAACCTACCTGAAAAACTGGACATGACTCCTTCAAACCATTGGACGAAAATTGGGTAGCGAACCGCCGATAGGAGAACGGTATGCTCTTGGTGGTGAGAGAGGGATACCTCATATTTTAGGACGGGAAACATACTCGATTAGCTACTTTTATTGGATTCATCTCCTTTGTCTTTTTTACTTCCTTGTTGCATTAAGGAAGTTCCAACACCAACACCTATTGCTACTCCAACAGCAATCCATAAGCCTAGATTACCAGTTGCGACTCCTACTGAAGTTCCAATAGTGATTCCTAATACTATTCCCACGGCTAATTTGTTCTGTTTTTTCATATTTGATTATTTGTAGCTAATAGCTAAGCTATGTAGCGTATTACTAGTGGACTAACTCATCAGTGAAGAGATCTTGGGTGTAGAAAAATTTATGAGTTAGTTCACGAGTAAGATAGTATATACATTTTGTGTGTGCCTTGAATGGTGAATATAATACTAAAAAGTAAGTATTACAAAAGCCCATAGGGTGAAAATCCCGAACACGTCGGATTCGTGTCCGAAAGTGAAGCAAGTGGCAAGCTGTCTTGGAGCGACCCATGCAGTGATTAAGCCAGACTGCGTGCTTACAGAAACCGAATACGAGGCTGTATTGATTGGGGTAAGGTGACACATCATACTGACGCCCACGAGAAAAGGTCATTACAGTAGATTCGGCAGGGATTAAGCAAAGGGTATTCATCTTACCGAGGGGCTTGGTCTAGTT
Organism: Maribacter sp.; assembly: GCA_051275765.1. Taxonomy (GTDB): domain Bacteria; phylum Bacteroidota; class Bacteroidia; order Chitinophagales; family Saprospiraceae; genus JAHDCE01. The sequence continues at coordinate 3,665 of JBNMOV010000483.1, forward strand.
TCGTTTTACTAGAAGCCAAGAAGTCAGCAGAGGTCATAGTAGGAAACCTAATCCACTTTTCAACGAATCCCATGTTGGTAGTAGGCGGAAAGATTAGATTGTTTCTGAAGGGCTG
>JBNMOV010000484.1:0-3768 GCA_051275765.1 Maribacter sp.
CTTGGTCAGTATCTGTATATTTAAGTTTCCAACTCAATGAACTCAATGCATCAATAGGAATGGTGTCTTCTACTTCACTTACTAACAAATTCTTATAAGGCTATCAATATCTTCCTAAGCCTTTAAATTAAAGGTGATGATTACAATTGATATACCTAGCGGTATTCGCTATATTCCTTGTTTATTTTAAAGCATGTATGATATACCTTGATTCAAGGGTTTTCAGCCAGATGCCAAAAAATCAATCGTATAGTAATAGAAGGATTGATATATAGAACAAAACCTTTGTTTGAGATACCCTTTAGCGTGTATTTGTATAGCAAATTGTATAACATATCAAACTAAAAGTTTACCTTTGCACCGATATATAAAAAAGGATAAAGAAGCACATAGACCATCTTCACCTTTAATTAAGAATTCATATAGAAATATAAAGATGGGTAAACAGATTCCAATTTCAGTATCGTTTGATTTACCAGACGGTACACCAGTTACTATTGAAACCGGAAAATTAGCAACATTAGCAGCTGGTTCAGTAGTAGTTAGGGTAGGCGACACCATGATTTTCGCCGCAGTAAGTTCAAGTGAGGCAAGAAAAGGACAAAGTTTCTTCCCTCTATCAGTTGATTACCAAGAAAAATTTGCATCAGCAGGTCGTATTCCTGGTAACTTCTTCAGAAGGGAGGCAAGATTGTCAGAGCATGAAATTCTAACCAGTCGTTTGGTGGATCGTGCAGTTCGTCCATTATTCCCTAAGGGATATATGAAGGACACACAGATTATTATTAATCTGATGTCAGCAGAACCAGAAGTACCGCCAGAAGCTTATGCAGCATTGGCAGCATCAGCAGCGTTATGTGTTTCTAATCTTCCATTCGATGGTCCTATTTCAGAGGTAAGAGTAGCAAGAATCAAAGGTAATTTCATTGTAAATCCAATGAAGAGTGATTTAGCTTTAGCTGATATGGATATCATCGTAGCCGCTACCATGGACAATGTAATGATGGTAGAAGGTGAAATGAGCGAATGTCAAGAAGCTGATTTACTAGAAGCGATCAAGATAGGTCACGATGCCATTAAGGTACAGTGTGAAGCTCAAGTGAGATTGAAGGAGTTAGTAGGAGCGGATGCAGTAATTATACCTTACGTAGGAGAAGAAGTAGATGAGGAGTTGAGTGCTAAAGTACTTGCTTTTGCGAAGGACGGTATTTATGCTGTAGCGAAAGGAGCTCACAATAAAAAGAAACGTAAAGAAGGATTAGCAGCAGTAAAGGATAGCTTGAAAGCTCATTTAGAAGAAACGGAAGAAGAAGGTTTCCTTTCTGAAAATTGGGGTAAAGTAAAAGAATATTTATATGGACACCAGAAGACAATCATCCGTGAGATGGTTTTATCAGAAGGTGTACGTTTGGATGGTCGTAAGACGGATCAAGTTCGTCCAATATGGACTGAGGTCGATTATCTTCCTTCCACACACGGTTCTGCTATCTTTAATAGAGGAGAAACTCAAGCTTTGGCAACAATGACTTTGGGTAGCAAGAAGGATAATTTGATGGTAGATACTGCTCAAGAATTATCATTCTCTAATTTCATATTACACTATAATTTTCCAGGATTTTCTGTAGGTGAAGCAAAACCAAACAGAGGACCAGGACGTAGAGAAATTGGTCACGCTAATTTAGCTGCTCGTTCTATCAAGAAAATTATGCCAGACGAATTTCCTTATACTGTACGTATCTTATCAGATGTGTTAGAGTCTAATGGTTCTTCTTCTATGGCAACTGTTTGTGCTGGTTCATTAGCATTGATGGATGCAGGTGTACCTGTAAAAGCAGCAGTTTCTGGTGTAGCAATGGGAATGATTGCAGACGGAGAAAGAATCGCTATCCTTACAGATATTCTTGGTGACGAGGATGCTTTAGGCGATATGGATTTCAAGGTTACAGGAACTTACGAAGGTATCACTGCTTGTCAGATGGACATCAAAGTAGATGGTTTACCTTATGAGATTTTGGCTAAGGCATTGGAACAAGCAAAAGCTGGTCGTGTTCATATCTTGAACGAAATGGCTAAGACACTGGATAGCACAAGAGAGGATTTCAAACCTCATGCTCCACGTATCGTAGAATTGAAAATAGACAAGAGCTTCATTGGTGCAGTTATAGGACCTGGTGGACGTATTATTCAAGAGTTGCAAGCAACTACTGGTACTACGATCAACATCGAAGAAGTAGATGATCATGGTGTAGTTCAGATTTCATCTAATGATAAAGCATCTATTGATGCTGCATTAGCTGCTATCAATGCGATTACTTTCATGCCAGCTGTAGGTGATATATATGATTCTGTAGTCGCTACGATTCAACCTTATGGAGCATTCGTTGACTTCAAAGGAGGAAAGAGTGGTTTATTACACGTTTCTGAAATTGCTTACGAAAGAGTTGAAAAAGTAGAAGATTTCTTGAAGGAAGGCGATGCAGTACAGGTAAAAGTCATCGGAATAGATGAAAAAACTGGAAAAATAAAGCTTTCTCGCAAAGCATTACTAGAGAAGCCAGAAGGTTGGGTAGAACGTCCGCCAAGAAGCAGAGATAGTAGAGGTAGCGGAGATAGAAGACCTAGCGAACGTAGAGGTAGCGGAGATAGAAGACCTAACGAACGTAGAGGTAGTGATGACAGAAGAAATCGTAGAGATTAATAATATCTTTTTCTTTGAATAAAGAATATGAAAGCCCTGCTGTATGTGAATATAGTAGGGCTTTTATTTAATGTTTTGCAGGTTTCGTAGATTATTAATGATCTGTGATTTTGCTTGGCAAGACGCAAAGTATTGCGTCTCTACATTTTTTTCAATTGGTAAAAAAATGTACAAAAATTATCAATCATGTCAATGATCAATCATTTTAATCACCAATAAAAATGAATATATCTTTTGATGCAAAACGGGTTTTTAATAATTCCACAGGTTTGGGAAATTATGGACGATCCTTGCTTCGGAATTTATATCAATATTATCCAAAAAATGAGTATTCTTTATTTACACCAAAAATAAATAGAGAATTAGATATTGCTTTTTTTGAAGAACAATTTAATGTTGTCGAAGCAGATACTTTTTTCAAACCTTTGTGGCGATCTTTTTTGATGTCTAATGATATAAAAAAGGCTAAGACAGATGTTTTTCATGGCTTGAGTAATGAAATTCCTAGAGGACTAGGGAGTATGAAAAAAATAGTAACGATTCATGATTTGATTTTTAAAAAACTGCCATATACGTATTCTATTTTTGATAGGATGATTTATGATAAAAAATCAAAATTTGCTTGTGATAAATCTGATATAATTATTGCAATAAGCGAACACACCAAACAGGATATTATTCATTATTATGGCATTAATGAAAATAAAATAAAAGTGATTTATCAATCTGTTGATCCGATTTATTATCAAGAAAATCAATTGGATATTCAAGGAGTGAAAAATAAATTTAATTTACCTCAGAAATATATATTTACTGTAGGTACATTAGAGGAAAGAAAGAATCAATTATCAATTTTAAAAGCATTATTTGCAATGAATATTGATGATAGAATGCCATTGGTTATTGTAGGAAAAGGAAAAGCATATAAAGAAAAATTATTAAGTTATATCCAAGAAAATGGATTAGAAAAATGGATTATATTTATTAATGATTATGTTTCTTTAGCGGAATTAAAATGTATGTACGAAGGGGCTTCGTTGATGGTTTATCCTTCTTTTTATGAAGGGTTT
>JBNMOV010000485.1:0-3748 GCA_051275765.1 Maribacter sp.
ATAGAGTTCTGCTCCCTCAGCATAATTCACACCACAAATAGAACTACTCGTACTAGAATAAAAATGTATGGTATTTTCTTTCCCAATACCTTTTATTCGTTCTTGGATTTGCAATGTATATTTGAACGTACCATATCTACTATCATCATCTTTGGCTATAACAACCTCCTTTCCTTCCTCAAAACGAACAATAGACTTATCGATTATCTTACCACTTACTAGCACTTCGGATTGCATGATTTTATTAATACCCATTGGTTGATACATACAACTACATGCAAATAGCTGAAAGGCAAATACAGTTAGTACTAACGTAAAAAGTATCCTATTCTTCATTTTATATTTGTTTTACTTCTTCAATCTATCCTTAGAAATCCAAGCCCAACATGCTTCACATTCGATAGGAGCTTGTCCTGATTCGTCCGTAATTTTCACACTCACCATGATGTCTCCTTTAGGAATAGTTTCTATCTTTTTCTTCTGTTCTGGAGTAAGCCATGCTTCTGCTTTCATTGCCCCTTTCGAGCGTCTAACAAAGTTGGTATTGAGTGATTTTACTAAAGGAATTTTGTCATCTGGCACATTCATTCCTACGACCATTCCTGTAGCAGTTTCTGCTAATAAAATCATTGCTGCAGCATGAATTTGTCCAATATGATTCCTTACTTTAGTCTTATTCTTTAAACTCACGACGACTTTGTCTCTTGTCATCACATCGTAGCTAATACTAGACGTGCCTGTATATTTTACTACTTTTCCTATGGCATAAGATAATACCCATGTTGGATATTTTTCTAGTTTCTTGACTGTCTTTTCTAATCTGTTCATGGTTATCTTTTTTATCCTGCTGGCATAACAGCCAAAATAGATTGAATAAGGAAAAATATATAGAATATAATCAATAAAGCTCCTTCCCACCTAGTAATCCTAGATGTCAATGTAATAAAAGCTAATAACACCGTCATTCCCATCATAATAGGAATAGATGTTGTCACAAATTGTTCATCTATAACTAATGGTCCGAAAAATCTAGATATACCTAATACTGCGTAAGTATTAAAAATATTAGACCCGATTACATTACCTACAGCTATACTAGATTGTCCTCTTTTTACAGCACTCAAACTTACTACAATTTCTGGAAGTGATGTACCTAATGCTACGACTGTTTGTCCAATAAAACCAGAATTCAATCCTGTTGCAGTACAAATATTCACTACAGCGTCTATCGTGAATTTAGCCCCTAATGCTACTAATGCAGCTCCAGCTATCAATAAGGCATAATCTTTCCAAGTAACTGTTGGCTTTTCGTCATCATTCACTTCGTTATTACCAAAAGTATTCAACAAAAACATGACTAGACAGGCTAGAAGTATACAGGATTCCCATATTTCCAAATTTTGATCTTTAGTCATTAGATACATCAAAATAGCAGAACCTATCAGTAAAGGGATATCCATATTCTTGAAATCCACTGGTACTTTTTTAGCTACTATCGCTACGAGTCCTAGTACTAGAGCTATGTTTGTGATATTGGAACCTACTACATTCCCTATTACAATATCTGGTGTTCCTCCAATAATACCTGCAATAGAAGATGCTAGCTCTGGCAGCGATGTACCAAAAGCAATAATCGTCACACCTATAATGAAGGGAGAAATTCCAAAAGATAAACCTATCTTTTCAGCCGATTCGACAAACCAATCGGATGCCTTGAGCAAAACTGCCAAAGCAACTACGAAGATTAGTCCTTGTACTAATAATATTGCTTCCATTTTTATTTTTTATAACGAAGATGCTTTTATGACTTTGTATATATCTAAAGTCACGCTAAGTCATCGTTTAGATTGCAAAAGTATCTTTTTTTAATATTATCTGCATTCTTAATCCATTAATGTAATCTGGAAGTTGTTTAAAAACTACTTGTTTGTCTACAAAATCGTCTTGTGAAAGAATATTTCGTTTTAAAAATACTCATTTAGCTATAGCTAAACTCTGTTTCTTGTACCTCACCTTCTTTTTTCACAAGACAATTTTTCGCTACAAACAGCAATTTCTAAACAACTTCATAAAAAAAGGAGGTAAACAGTACTGTTTACCTCCTTTCCTTTCACAAGTTGTAGGTAGGGTATTTCCCTATTTATTCACAACAAATCGACCAACGCTTTGCTTTCTCCATTACCTAGCTTGAAAATATAGATTCCTGAATCCATATTCAAATCCAAACAAGTAGAAAGGTGTAATAGTATCCAGCAAACTTTCCAACATATACATCGTCAAATCTTGTACTGTTCTATTAGCATCTGTAATTAAGAAGATAATTAACAAAGATAAAGCTGCCTAATAATGGGCAATAAATAAAAAATTGAGCGATATTTGCTTATAAGTGAAACGAATTCAATAACCTGAGCCATTATGCTTGTTCTTTTTTCTTCTAAAAAACACAAAAAATAGTTCCGTAGCTACGGCTATGCAACGATTTTTTGAATTCTTTAGGAGAAAAAATCACTACCCATTCTGGCTCAATTTATTAAATACGTTTCACTTATAGTTACGGATACTACATATCCAAAAATATAATATTTGTAAAAGACAAGATAATGAGTGATTTCTCTCATGTATTCAACGCGCATCCTTCTTTTATCGATGCGATGTATCAGCAATACCAAGACGACCCCAGTTCAGTCCAATCTGATTGGAGATTATTTTTTGAAGGATTTGACTTTGCCAGCCTGTCTGCCAATGGAAATGGTAGCACGTCTGCCCCTATCAAAGATGGAAAAATTTCTAATACTATAGACAGCAGAGAGTTTAGAATATTCTCTTTGATCAAAGCCTATAGAAACAGAGGACACCTAGAAGCTAAAACCAATCCTATTCGTGAAAGAAGGGATAGGCAAGCTCACTTAGGATTATCTGATTTCGATTTATCTGAAGCAGACTATGATGATACATTTGTAGTAGGTAAGGAAATAGGTTTGGAAAATGCAACGCTGAGAGAAATCGAAGCTAAGTTGAAGCAAATTTATACCACATCTGTAGGTTATGAATATCATAATATACAGGATAGAGAAGAAAGAAGATGGCTAAGAACTAGGATCGAAAAACGTTCCTACCATGATTTAGGCTTATCTATGAATAAGAAAAAACGAATCTTAGAAAAGCTGAATGGAGCTGTTGTCTTTGAGGAGTTTTTAGGAAAAAAATACGTGGGACAAAAGCGTTTTTCACTAGAAGGTGGAGAAACAACTATTGCTGCACTAGATGCCATTATTAATAAAGGAGCTGAAGAAGGCGTACAGGAAGTCGTGATCGGAATGGCTCATAGAGGAAGATTGAATGTACTGGCGAATATCATGGGAAAAACCTATGAGCATATTTTCAGTGAATTTGAAGGAACTGCTCCACAAGAGCAAAGTTTTGGAGATGGCGACGTGAAGTATCACATGGGTTACTCTTCCCAAGTAGTCACGCCTTCTGGAAAGAAAGTAGATTTAAAACTCGCTCCTAATCCATCTCACTTGGAATCTGTAGATCCAGTAGTTCAAGGATTCGCGAGAGCTAAGGCAGATATGCTATTCAATAGCGATTATGACAAAATTCTTCCTCTACTCATACATGGTGATGCAGCTGTGGCTGGTCAAGGCGTAGTTTATGAAACTGTGCAAATGAGTAAGCTGAAAGGCTATAAAGTGGGTGGAACGATTCATTTTGTAATAAATAATCAGATTGGTTTTACGACTGATTT
>JBNMOV010000486.1:0-3748 GCA_051275765.1 Maribacter sp.
TTCGCCACAAAAGAAGTCAATGCAGGACAAGACTGTATTAATACATCAAAATCATATCGACCTTTATGTAGATTCCTAGGATGTAATTTTGATATATTTTCTTTCTTCATTTTTATTAATTGATTAAAAATTAGTGAACTGGAAACTAGAAACTGGGAATTCCCCAATTTCTAATTTCCAATTTCTAAAATTATCCTTTCTTCAAATCCTCCAATTGTGCCTTATTCATCACTTCTGCTTGATGATTAATCGACTCTTGATGGATGGCTCTCAATAAAATACTCATAAATCCTTCGCTCAGACCTTTGCTAGTACCTTTGGTAATTTGATTTTCTAGAATTTCGTTCCAACGAGTAGTTTGCAAGATAGCGATATTATTATCTTTTTTAAACAGGCCTATCTTATCTGCTATAGTCATTCTTCTACCTAAAATATTGATCAATTCACTATCGATCTCATCTATTTCAGAACGCAAATGTACAAGTGTTTCCTTGAAAACACTACTATCTGAATTGGAAGAACGAAGTACTAAACTATTTACTAATTCTCCAAAAACCTGAGGTGTAATTTGTTGTGCAGCATCAGACCATGCATTATCTGGATCTGGATGAGTTTCTGTCATCAAACCATCGAATTCTAAGTCCATCGCCTTTTGTGCCACGTCTTTAAGTGTATCTCTTCTTCCACAGATATGACTGTTGTCGCAGATGATTTCCAAGTTAGGAAATTGACGCTTCAACTCTATAGGAATCTGCCATCTTGGAATATTTCTATACTCGCTATCGCCATGATGAGAAAATCCTCTGTGAATGACAGCCACTCGTTCTATTCCTGCATTATAAATCCTTTCTATCGCTCCCATCCAAAGTTTCAAATCTGGATTGATAGGATTTTTAATCATTACAGGCACATTTGTGCCTTCAAGTGCATCTGCTATTTCTTGTACAGAAAATGGATTTACCGTCGTTCTCGCTCCTAACCAAAGTACATCGATTCCATGCTTCAATGCTTCGAAAACGTGGTCTTTATTCGCAACTTCTGTTGTTACTTTTAAGCCAGTTTCTTGTTGAACTTTCTTCATCCATTTCAATCCTACACGACCTACTCCTTCAAATGATCCTGGACGTGTTCGAGGTTTCCAGATTCCTGCTCTGAATAAATCGATATTTTGTTTGGCTAATGCATGTGCTGTCTTCAATACTTGTTCTTCAGATTCTGCACTACATGGTCCTGCGATGATAATAGGACGATTCTTTTTCTCAAAAATTGGTTTAATATTCATTGTCTTATAGATTTTTCATGATTGGAATGTTGTTGCTTTGGTAGATATTTTTTTGTAAAATGTATGTGCGTTTTGTTATTCGTTGGTAGTTTCGTTTAGTGAGGCACGATGCATTGTGTCTCTACATTTTTTATTATTCTATAATTTTTTTAATGTTATTGCTTTCTTGTATCAATTCATGGAATTGCTTATAATCTTGTTTGATTAATAAACTTCTGAATCTTGCCAATTGATTAATGTGTTCGTCTAAAACGTCTAGGACATTATCTCTGTTCTGTTTAAAAATGGGAATCCACATATCTGGCGAACTTTTGGCTAAACGTACAGTAGAACTAAATCCACCGCTGGCTAGTTCGAAAATTCGATTTTCATCTCGTTCTTTTTCTAATACAGTCAATGCCAATGCAAAGGATGATATATGCGATATATGAGAAACATAGGCAGTATGCACATCATGTGATTTAGCATCGAGATAAACCATTTTCATAGGAATAGAACGATATAGTTTCTCTATGATTTCTAACGCTTCCTTACCACTATCTTCTGCATCACAAATAACAGTACATTTATTATCAAATAAATTAGGAATGGCTGCTTCTGGTCCAGAATATTCTGTACCAGCCATAGGATGTGTCGCTACAAGTTGCTGCCTTTTAGGATGATTTTTTATGCTCTCCAATAAATTAACTTTCGTAGAACCTACATCCATGACTACTTGCTGATCGACTAGATCTAAAATACTGGGTAAAATATTTTTCGTCACATCTACAGGCGTAGAAATAATAATAATATCAGATACTTTAATGGCATCGTTTAATTCCATATCCTCATCTATTAGTCGTCGTCGATATGCCTTGTCTATATTATCTGAATTAATATCTACTCCAATAACTTTTTTAGCAAATCCATTTTCTTTTAATGTAATCGCTAAAGAACCTCCTATTAATCCTATGCCTATTATTGTTATCGTCATTACAGTTATCAGTTGTACTTTTGCCCCTAAATCCCCTAAAAGGGACTTTCTACATTTAAATACATTTTAAGTCCCTTTTAGGGGATTTAGGGGTAAAAATAGCGATTTAATTATTCACTATTCTCAGAATTGTTTCTTCAAATATCTCTACTTTACTACACAATGAAATTCTGATATATCGATCTCCATTACTACCAAAAATTCCGCCAGGTGTAATGAAAACATTTTTATTGTATAATATCTCGTCAGATAATTCGAAGCCACTTTTATAGCTTGTAGGAATTTTAGCCCAAACAAATAATCCTTTTTGGTTTTTATCGTATTTGCAATTTAAAAGCTCCATTATTTCAAAGACTTTTAATTGCCTTTTTTTATAAATAGTATTTAAATTATCGTACCAATCTTGATTTAATTCTAATGCTTTTACTGCTGCTAATTGTAAGGGTTTGAACATGCCAGAATCCATATTGCTTTTAAAACGAAGAACAGTATCTAGCCATTCTTTTTTACCTGCTAAAACGCCTATTCTCCAGCCTGCCATATTCTGTGCCTTGCTCAATGAATTAAGTTCCATTGCGATCTCCTTTGCTCCTTTAATTCCCAGTATTGATATAGGATCATCGTTCAAAATGAAGGCATAAGGATTATCATTAATAATTATGATATTATGTCTTTTTCCAAAGGAAATGAGTTCTTTGAAAAATGATTTTTGAGCCATTGCTCCTGTTGGCATATTAGGATAATTAACCCACATTATTTTTACTTTAGATAAATTCTGTGTAGATAATTCTTCTAAATTAGGGAGCCAATTATTATGCTCAATTAAATCATAGTTTCTTATTTTTCCTCCTGCTAATTTTGTTACTGCTGCATAAGCAGGATAACCAGGATTAGGAACTAATACTTCATCTCCTTCATTTAAAAAACTCATGGAAATATGCATGATTCCTTCCTTAGAACCCATCAGAGGCAATATTTCTTTTTCTGCATTTAATTGGACATTAAAATATTTTTTATACCAATTAGAAAAAGCGTTTCTTAATTCTGGAATTCCTTTATAACTTTGATACGCATGATTATTTAAATTGCTAGAATGATCATGCAATACAGAAATAACAGAAGGATGTGGTGCTAAATCCGGACTACCAATTCCTAGATTTAAAACATTCTTTCCTGCTTGATTCATCTCCGCTATTTCTCTCAGTTTTTGAGAGAAATAATATTCCTTTACTTCGCCTAATCTATCTGAGGATTTAATATTTATTGCTTGTTTTATCATGTCTATTGTGCCTTGTGTTTTATATTGGTATTTAATTTTTATGGTTGTCTTTTATATTTGGCAAGACGCGAAGCATCGCGTCTCTACCTGGATTTGTGATTTTTATTATTCACGTGATATTCAATATTCAAAACTTTCTCCTTTTTTATAAATTCCTAAAACCTTCATGTTTTTGGTAATCGGCTGTATCGCATTAATGGCTTGTTGATAACCA
>JBNMOV010000487.1:0-3731 GCA_051275765.1 Maribacter sp.
TTAAAGCGAGTTTATTTTGTTTAGGATTTACAAGCTTTTGTAGCGTTAAAAACGCTGTACAGCGGTGATTTTTGATTCTTTTCATCTAGGAAAAGAATAAGAAACACTTTTGTTACTAAGCCAAAAACACAACTCAAATAATATATTATTACATTATTTTTAGATTTTTAATGAAACCCAAATCACTATTCTTTATTTTTTAATTGCTTTTCTAATGCAAATATACGTTTCATCAATGCAGGCAGTTTTCTGAAAGCTGCATACGAACGAAGATAATCTTTGTAAGGCAATATAGGCGAACCATACCATGCTGTATTGTCCTCGTTGATGCTTTTGTTTACACCAGATTGAGCTTGTACTTTAGTGCCATTAGCTACATTGATATGCCCTACAAAACCTGACTGTCCTCCTATCATACAGTTGTTTCCTATTTTAGAACTACCTGCAAATCCTGCTTGTGCAGCAACTACAGTATTCGCACCTATCTCCACATTATGTGCGACCATCACAAGGTTATCCAATTTCGCACCTTGTCTGATAACTGTCGAACCCATTGTTGCTCTATCTATAGCTGAGTTAGCACCTATTTCTACATTATCTTCTATGATTACATTTCCTGTCTGTGCTACTTTTTGATAGCTACCATCTTTTTGAGGAACAAAACCAAAGCCGTCAGAACCAATCACAACATTAGCGTTAAGGAAGCAGCGATTGCCTATCACGCAATCCTTATGTATTTTTACGCCAGGATATAGAATACAGTTTCTTCCAATCTTAACATTCTTACCTATAAAAACCTGTGGGAAAATAATCGTGCCTTCTCCTATTTCAGCACCTTCTTCTATTGTTGAAAAATGTCCTACACTTACCCCTTTTTCAATAGATACTGTATCATGAACAAAAGCATTTGGTGAAACACCTTCTTTAGCTTCTACTTTTCCTCCAAATTGATTGAGTAAAAAAGTAATGGAAGCGTAGACATCATCTACTCTGATCATAGTAGCAGATATAGGTTGTTTGGGTTGAAATTCCCTACTGACTAATATGACTGATGCACTAGTGGTGTAAGCAAAAGATTCGTATTTGGGATTGGCGAGAAAAGTAATGTCACCTTTTATAGCTTCTTCTATCTTGCCTGGTTGTTTGACCAATACCTCTGGATTACCAATGATCTCTCCTTTCAATAGTTGGCAGAGTTGTGCTGCAGTTATTTGCATATAAAACCGATTTTCAAAATGTAGTTGGATAAAATCTTTCCTGTATTTCATCATGATAAGAAATGAGAAATACGAGTATGATTAACACGTTTTCGTTCTTTCAAAAGTAAAAGTAGGAACATCACAGCGAAAATAAAAATGCCAAAATGGCAGTAAGCGAATTTTCTTTATGACTTTTTGTCATGTATTTTTTTTAAAACCTGCCGTTTTATCTTGAAAATTGGAATGGTACGGCAATTGAATATAGTTAATTATCAAACATTTTCGGATTTTTGGATAGAATCATAAAAATCTACCCAAGAATTCATTACGCTAAAAAGAATTAATTATGTACAGATTACATGTAAACCAGCCTCAATTGAGAAAAGCAAATATTAATAAAATCATGAACGAACTAGCTCATGACTTTTTTTCTGACCTCAAACCTACTTCCGTCAGACCATCTTACAATATTGTGGAAAGTGGAGATCATTTCAGAATGGAATTTGCTCTTCCTGGTGTTTCTAAGAAAGAAATTGCTATCAATGTAGAAAAAGGATTGCTGAATGTGAAGGTGGTGCGAGAAACGAAAGAAGAGGTAAAAGATGAAACTAAAGTCATTAGAAAAGAATTCGATTATACGGAGTATGATAAGAAATTCAGATTACCAAAATCAGTCGATCCCAATAATATTTCTGCTAAAATGGAAAAAGGTATACTGACACTGACGATGCAGAAAAAGGAGGAAGCAAAAGAGCAGCCACCTAGAGAAATTATGATTAAGTAATTCAAATTGCGTATCCAAAAAACAAACTGTATGAAATGGTTAGACGGGTATTTGTTGGCAAAGAAAAGAAGATAAATTTCTTGTTTCCTTAATTTTAATGACCCGTCAGACCGCTTCAAAACAACAACATTTTTCAACAATAAAAGATTTTAATAATGAAACATAATAATAGTAATCATTGCAATACAAAAGGTAATAGTCCATTCGCACTAGATAAGTTTTTTGATGATGTTCTAGGTAATTTTGAAGGGGTATTTGGTAGGGATATGAATTCTGTGAATCATGGTACTCCTCATGTGAATGTCATTGATGAAGATGAACAATTCAAGCTAGAAGTAGCTGCTCCAGGTTGGAGTAAAAGCGATTTCAGTATTCATTTGGATAAGAATATTCTAATGGTAGAAACCAAAGTAGAGGATAAGATAGAAACGAAGGAAGGAGAAAGAGTTATTAGAAGAGAATTTGCTAAAAAATCCTTGAAAAGGAGTTTTACGCTACCAGAAAATGTAGATAAGGAAAGTATTTCTGCCAAGTATGTGAATGGAATTCTAAGCATAGGTATTCCTAAGATTGTAGAGAAAGAAATCGTGAAAACGATTGATATAAAATAGATTTGACAAGGTTTCGATTTTAGTTTTGATTTTCATGTTGCTTGAAAGCCCTGCCGTTTGGCAGGGCTTTTTGCATTAATCTAAACATCGTTTATGTATTGTTGTATTACCCTATATAAATACCTGTTTTACCAAAACAAGTATTTATACGCTTATATAAGGAGGTGTAATGTTTTACTTAGTGAAACGTATTTAATAAATTGAGCAGAAATGGTGGTTATTTAGGAACTCTTGGATATGGAAAAGATTTGGATAGATCTGTTTATTTCTGTGTATCGTTTATTTATTTCTCGTCCTTAAGTAGATGACAAGATATTAAGATTTTGAGATAAATATTTGATTTCTAAAATATTACAATAAATTTATGGTTGAATATTTTTGTCTCACTACTTAAAATACTAGTGATCTATATAAAAACAAAAGCTCTCTGATTTTTTCAGAGAGCTTTTGTTTTTGACAGTTTTTTTTATAGTCTTTTACTTCAATTTCGTTCGATAAGCATTGGCGGAAGCCTCATCTCCTAGCCTCGTATAAATATCTATAATAGCACTAATCATACGATTACTATTATTTAGATCAGTACCATCATCTAGCGATTCTGCTTTTTTGAAATTCTCCAAAGCTGCTTCCATATTGCCAGAACCTGCATTAGCTGTACCAATGAAAAAGTGGTATTTAGGTTCATTAGGATATTTTTCTAATAAACTATTGAAAATACGAATAGCTTCTTGATGATTACCATTTTTACTGGCAGTAATCGCTTCATTTTCAATTTTGGCAATGCCTGCTGTTTTTTCTGTTTCTGCTTTGGCTTGCAATGCTTTTTCTAGATTATTTTCAGCATCAGTAAATGCAGGATCTAGTTGTAATGCAATTTGATAATTCTTAATGGCAGCATTATAATTAGTTAAATAGAAATTAGCATTTCCCTTGAGCATATATGCACTTTTGTAAGTAGGATGAATCCCTGTTGTTACATCTAAGTGAATGAGTGCTTCTTGGAGCATTTCCTTTTCTTTAGGCTTGCCTCTATATTCATCATCTTGCGAACGAGTAGTCAATTCTCCACCTATAGAATTTCTAGCTTTCGCACTATTTTCCGATTTTTGCCAATCTGCTTGAAATAGCGTAAAATTA
>JBNMOV010000488.1:0-3728 GCA_051275765.1 Maribacter sp.
ATGCGGATACTGAAAAAATAAATAAGGCAAAAAAGATGATGCTTAATAATCTGAAATTACGTTTCATATTTCTTTTTTAATGTTCTAAAATACAATTCAAATGTGCTTTAAGGAATATATGCACATACTATAAGACGTAAAAATATGACATTAGGTTTGCTTTACCAATATATAACGTTTTGAAATAGGATATTCATATTTTACTATTAAAAAAATGTCAATAATAGACAGTAATTAAACGATGAAAACATCCTAAAGTTCAGAAGCATAAAATTGTAAATATTTTGATTATAAATTAATCATTTATAACTTTTTTGATAAAATTTTATTACCTTTATAATCTATAACATAACATTTACTTTTAGCATGTTTTTTAAAATAAAAGCATAACTTAACATTCTATATCAATAGTTATACTAAGTATTTTACTATTTTAGAGGAACAATTTGAACTAAATGGCTAATATTAAGATAGGAAAAACTCGTTTAGAGTTATCGAGTTGCCATAGATTGCCAGAACGTTCTTTTTTTTGGAAAGGGCAGCAGTTTCCTATTTGTGCCAGATGTACCGGAATTTATATAGGTTTATTATCCCTACCGCTATTTTGGTTATTTTGGTCTGCCAATTGGATAGTAGGGCTATTATTGATAGCTCCAACAGTTATAGACGGACTTAGCCAAGCGATGTTTGGCAGAGAAAGTACCAATTGGCTACGGATGACTACGGGAATTTTAGCTGGTGTAGGACTGACGGTATATTCAGTAATCATAGGAATGACAATAGGTAATTTTTTACTGAGTCTAAGTGAAACGTATTTAATAAATTGAGCCAGAATGGGTAGTAATTTTTTCTTCTAAAAAACACAAAAAATCGTTGCATAGCCGTAGCTACGGAACTATTTTTTGTGTTTTTTAGAAGGAAAAAGAACAAGCATAATGGCTCAGGTTATTGAATTCGTTTCACTAATAAAATAAATTTAAATCTTTTAAAATATGTTAGGAATTTAATAATTGGCTGTTTTCAGCATAATGATCAAATTCCTAACATATTTTTAATCTTATTATAAATCACATTAAAATCTTATCACAATGGATGAAATGAAGAATGACGACTTAGGAACACCGTTGAAAATTGTATCATTTTGTATTCCCTTAGTAGGTGCAATTCTTTACTTTGTAAAGAAAGATGCAGAACCTGCAGCTGCTAAACAAGCTTGTAACATGGCTCTTATAGGCTTTGGTGTAGGTATTGTAATAAATATTCTTTTTACAATACTAGGCGGCGGAATAGCGGCAATGGGAGGATAATTTTATCTCAGATAAAATAATTCGCATTATTATATAAAACTTTCGGGGTAGTCACCCCGAAAGTTTTTTTATTTATATCTTCATATTTCATACTTTAAAATATAAAAGAAATGGAAGACGATTTGACCAACATCCTAGACGAATTCGAACAGTCACAACAAAAACTACCTAATGCACAAGCTGCTTTTATATTAGGTATCCTTTCTATATTTCCTGGTTGTTTTTGTTGTATTGGATTCATTTTAGGAATAATAGGACTGATTCTGGGAAATACTGCCGTAAAAGAATATGAAGCCAATCCTGAACGATATTACGAAAGCGATTACAAGAGTGCAAAAAATGGAAAAACTCTTTCCATAGTAGGTCTTGCGTTAACTGTGATAGGAATTATATTACAGATTGTACTTAATTTGGGTACAGCAATCCTAGACAATAGTTTCTAAGCGATGCCAAAACTCAAATACATACTCCCAGTAATGATCATCGCATTATTACTGGGCGTATATTTTCTATTTTCACCTACACAATTTTCCTTTTTCCCTGCTTGTCCTTTTTATAAATATACAGGCTTTCATTGTGCGGGATGTGGTTCACAGCGAGCCCTGCATCACTTATTGCATCTAGATATTGTCCATATGCTCAATAATAATTTATTGCTACCTATATGGATTTTTCTTGGTTTCGATTATGTCTATAAACGCTGGATAAAAAAAACAGATCCTCTTTTGCTTCAATCTTGGATTCCTTGGATGATTTTCATCGTATTAATTTCCTTTATGATTCTTAGGAATATCCCTTATGAGCCTTTTAGTTTTCTTGCTCCAGTTTTATAATTTTGGTAAAGCTATTGATGGTTTTCCATAAAACAATTTTATTTTAATAGCAGAGTTTTTAGGCGTTTTTCGTATAGGAATACATGCGAATACTCAACGTAACTCTGCGAAAAACTCTTTTTATAACTCTGCGTCTAATTTCGTTTCATAAGAAAACCCTTACCTTAGTCACCATCAAATCATAAACGATAATGGATAACAAACCATCTTTACAAGAATACCTTAGTACTAATCCAGATAAGGGACTGAATGACTATTTTAAAAAATATGGTGAGCCAGAACCAGTCATTCCACCTCAACCAGAACCAGAACTTATACCAGAAGTCCAGCCAGTCGCAGTAGATAATACTTATGTAGAACAGCCCAGAAGTTATATTGCTACTACTAATAAGGTCAAGCCAAAAATCGGAATTATTAATATTTTTGCTTCTATTTTAGTGATCGCGGCATTTTTTATTCCTTGGATGGATATGACTCAATTCAAGGAAGCAGGCGAACTGGAAATAGTCACAGGAATGGATATGTATATGGTATTCAATTTATTCAATCTGGAATCATTTACAGACATTTCTAATTATACGATTTATTTGATTCCGCTAGGTGCTATCATTGCCTTGATAGGAGAACTACTAAGAAACTGGGCGATTAGAAGTATGGGTCAAATCTTGACTATATGCTTTGGTTCTTATTGGGTATATAAGATCTATCACTTGTTTTCTCATACAGAAATCCACGCAGAGGAACTGGTCTTAATGGATTATCTTCAGTATGGGTTTTTTATCATGGTTTTAGGTGTAGTATTCTATTTTGTAGATATTATGAGAACTACATTTGGAAATAGATAGGATGAAAAGTAAAATTTTGGACATTTCTTATCATTCAAAAAATGTAGAGACACGATGCTCTGTGTCTTGCCAAACAAAATCACAAAACGAATAATAAAAACGTAATTGATTATTAAAAAATTGATGACAAATGAAATGGTTCCATATTTTAATATTAGGTATTTTTCTTTCCTTGCCTTTGGCAGGGAATGCAGTAGTACATTTTCCTTCTACAGATACGGCTAGTTATCAAACAGAAAAAATTAAGAAAAATAAAAAGGAAAAGCCTAGACATAAACTCAGAAGATGGATCAGAAAGCATCCAGGAAAATTGATTCTTGGTGGTTTCACTTTAGCAGGAACTTCTATAATTATTCTAGGAATTATCTGGAAAATACGTTGGCTGTGGCTGACTGGATTATTTACTATTATTGCTCCTTGGATATTCCTAGCTATTATTATTATGCTTGTTTTTATTTTTGGATTTGGACATAAAAAACCTCTAATGCTAGAGGCAGAACCTATTCCTCAAGAAAAAACGAATTCAGAAAAGAAAAAAGATACAAAATAAAATCAATACCATTATTCACATTATTCCTTTTTATGATAGGAATATTCGCCTGTAATCCACCTATAATAGAATCTGGAGAACAAGAATAATCCGTACCAAAACCAATAAAAAATGGTTTTGATGCAGCACTCGCTCAGTAACTTGGTCCTGACGAATATGGCATGCATTAATATGTAATGGCTTTTCTAAAAAA
>JBNMOV010000489.1:0-3712 GCA_051275765.1 Maribacter sp.
CCTACTGGTTTTGAAATAGAGAAAAATGTAAAGGAAACGAAAATAGATACTAAATTTGGTTCATATAGCTTATCAAGCAAAGCTACAGAAGGTAACAAAATAGTCATAGAAAGAAGATTCGAACTCAATGATGGCGAATTTCCTGCCGAAGAATATGTGGCATTTGCCGATTTCTTAAAAAAGGTAAGAAAAGCTGATAAACAGAAGATGGCTTTAGTGATGACTAAGGAGCCTTAAAGGATAACAGTATTTTTACTTAAACAGGCTATATTTCTAAAGGAATATAGCCTGTTTTTTTACTCCATCCACCAAACCTTAACATCATTTTCATCACCACCCATCAATCCTGATTGTACTGACCAATTCTCATTATTATAAGCAGATTCAGAAACAGGATATTTGAGGCGATAGAAGTCATTTTCTGGCTTTTCTCTAGGTAGCATATTCGTTTGTCTCAATAAAGAAAATGCTTCCCAAGGTTGTCTGAAATAATCCACCCATCTTTGAGTGTATATTTTAGTTAGATTCTCAGATGTACTTGCACCTAAATCTAATTTATATTTAGGATGTTCTGTTACTTGGAATAATTCCCCGGTAGAATATGGTGTAGGTTTTTCTTCCCAAACGATAGAATTCTGTGCCAAATCTTGCCAAAACTCCATAGAAGCTAGCATACCTTCTTGGTACCTAAATGATGCAATCGACGGATCTGCAGCAACACCTATTCCTCTTAAAAATACTTCAGCAAATAGAAATTTTACTTCAGCAGCTGTCATGATGATTTCTGGAATATCCTGTTCATCACGTACTAAGTAAAAATTGAAGGAAGCATAGATATTGTTCTCTCCCTTATTGGAATAGGCATTGTCTCTTACATCTTTATTGTAGGGTTCTCCTCCAGATTGAGGTGT
Organism: Maribacter sp.; assembly: GCA_051275765.1. Classification (GTDB taxonomy): domain Bacteria; phylum Bacteroidota; class Bacteroidia; order Chitinophagales; family Saprospiraceae; genus JAHDCE01. The sequence continues at coordinate 912 of JBNMOV010000489.1, forward strand.
GTCTGCATCAGATATTTGAGGAAATGGATTCCATTCTTCATTATTATTCGTTTCAAAAAATATTTCTAGTCTAGGATCTAGAATTGCATTATTTTCTGTTAGAAAATTCCACATCGTTGTACCTAATCGTAATTTATTATGCTCTCTAAAAGACCAATTTACACCTAAATTAGACCAACTCTGACGAACTGGAGACATGACCACATCTTGATCATTTACAATGAAATCATATCCTTCATTGATCATTTCAGCTACTCCATCTCCTGCTAATTGAGGTTCTTTTTCATATATTCTGACCAAATATTTCAAGCGTAGAGAATTAGAAAACCTTATCCATAAATCTAAATTATCATTAAAAAGTGCATCATAAGAAGATAATCGTAAATATAGATTTCCTAAAGTAGTATTAGAACTCGAGTTAATTAAGAAATCACTCGCTTCATTCAAATCATTCAAAAGAGAAAGATAAATGTCTCTATCATCATCATATTTAGGTCGCACAATTCCGCTTGGAGCATATGCTTGTCCTGCTTCTGAATATGGAATATCGCCAAACAGGTCTATAACTTGAAAGGTCTTATAAGCTATCAATATTTTAATCTGTGACCTTACGATTTCAGCAGCTTCTGGATCTGAATTAGTGATCACATCTAGGTTTTCTTTTAGTTGATTGGCATTTTTGAGTGCTGTATAATAATTGCTCCAAATATCTTCTGCACCTGCATCAATATTTCCAAAAGTTTGTGCTGTGACTACACCTTGCTCCGTTACATCATATAATATTTCATTATGAATAAACAGCTGTCTATTCCAACCTAATTGTAATGAATTAACCAACTCATTGAAGATAGCTTCGTAATTGACTTCTGTTGGAGCGAGAGGATTTTCATTCAATTCTCTAAAACCTTTGTCACAGGAACTTAGGCTAAAAAATAATATGCTGATAAGTACTATTGATTTTTTCATTCTAAGTAAGATTTAAAATTTAGCAGAAACCCTAAAACTAATCGACATCATAGATGGCAATGAAGCCCATTCTAGTCCTTGTGCATTTCCAGATCCACTTATGCCTTCTGGATTAATATTGTCTGGTAAAGAAGTATAAATATAGAATAAATCTCTTCCGACCAAACTCATATTCAAACCTTCAAATATCTTTAATTTAGCAACAGCATTCGATGGTAATTCATAGCTGACAGACATTTCTCGCATCTTTATCCATGTATTATTTAAGATACCTGGAGTTGTTAGAATTTTACCCCATCCTCCTGCATTAGGAAGGTATTTATGATAATAATGAACCACTTTATCATTAGGTGTGCCGTCTGCATAAACGCCAGGTAAAATGACACCTATATTACTTGTATTTCCATCTGAATCTGTATAAGGCAAACCATTTCCATCTCGCTCAAAAAGCGTTTCTGGGCTCTGTCCAGTCTGTAAACCAATAACATATGAACCTGCATAAATATCTCCACCTATTTTAGAATCAATCAAAGCTCTGAAAGTAAAATTCTTGTAACGTCCTTCTAAATTGATACCTCCTACTAATTTAGGAGCTGCATTTCCAATTGGAACGATATTTTCTGTGATTTCGTAATGTGTTCCTGCTTCGTTTAAAATAGGTTGTCCAGAACCTGGATGTCTGACGTAATCGTAGCCATAAATCGTTCCATAAGATTCGCCTTCTCGCACCATGATTTTTGGTCCAAAGTCGCCCCAGATTTCTCCTATTTCTAATATTTCTGCTCCACCTCCTAAACTGATGACCTTATTCTGATTATGACTAAGATTCAAACCTACTTTAAAATATCCTTTAGGGCGATTGATAGCATTATAATTCAAAGTAAGTTCAATTCCTCTGTTTTGTAATTCGCCATTATTGATTCTAATTGCTGTCACACCAGATGACGTAGGAACTGGAGATTCTAGAATTTGATCAAAGGATTTTATTTGGTAATAAGTCAAATCAATATCTACTTTGCTATCGAATAAGCCTAACGTTATTCCTGCTTCGTAAGAATCTGCTTGTTGAGGTCTGAGTTCAGATGGTGGACGAGTGGAAGGTAATCCAGCAGTTTGATTGCCATTAAAATTATTAATATTATAAATAAAATCTAGCTGATAAGGATCAGTATCTGAAGCCGTTTTAGCATAAGCTAATCTTAGTTTCAAAAAGTCCACCTTGATTTTATCCATCTTTAAGTGGTCTGATAAAATATAACTCAACGAAGCTGATGGATAGAAGTAAGAATTATTATCTAATGGCAATGAAGAAGACCAATCATTTCTTCCAGATAATTCTAGAAAGAGGCTATTTTTATAGGATAAATTCACGAAGGTGAAAATAGAATTTATTTTCTTTTCATAGCGTAATTCTTCTGGCACAGGAATACTATTATCATCTGCTCCAGAATAATTAGAAAAGGCAAAAAGCCACGGATTCACCCATTGATCTGTTGTAGCTTTTAAGCCATATTGATTACGAGACCATTTTGCACCACCAACAGAAAGGCTCGTATTGAATCCTTTTCCAAACCAATTTTCTTTAGTCGCTGTCAATAGAAATTCGCTATTATAAACAATATGTCTATCTAGTTCATGAGCATACTTTGCTTCATTAATACCAAAAGCATTTGTTGGATTATTTTTGGTTTCAAATTCATTACTCGTAAAATCCATGCCTATTCTTCCTGTTGCCAAGAGCCAATCTGTCATTTGATAACTCAAGCCAACAGAGCCAATGAACTTGTTTCTATCTAAGTAAGTATTTTGATTATAAGTATTCCACCATAAGTGTT
>JBNMOV010000490.1:0-3699 GCA_051275765.1 Maribacter sp.
TTGTCTTTTGAGAAAAATTACCAGCTTTAGCAGCATATTCTCTTTTCCAACGACGAACCATCCCTGGGTCTAATCCGTAATCCTCTATTACCTGCTTAGGTTTAATTCCTGACTTTGACAACTCTACTATCATTGCCTTGAATTCATTTTCATATTTCTTTGCCATAATCCTAATATACTATTTAAGGACTCTTATAATTCGTCACATCAAAGGTAGACACTCCAATCGCCTCGTCACTTGATAAAGCAAACTTGATTACAGCTTATTTCTACCCCTATCTTGTAGATATAATTATTCAATAACACTTTAAAATCAATATTATGAAAACGCTATTAATTGCAACCCTTAGTCTTATTTCAACTTTTACATTTGTACAAGTAACTTGGGAAGGTGGCACACCCAGCAATGAAAAGAGTTGGAGTGAACCAAGAAACTGGAGTACGAGTTATGTACCAGATGAATTTTCGGATGTTCTTATACCTAATGTATCTTCCACTACTTTTTCTAACCCAATTATCAAAGAAGGCGTATTTGAGGTAAATACTATCAGAATTGAATCCAATGCGAATCTTACTATTAAAGCTTCTGCTAAGTTAATGATACACTTTAGTGAAGGCTGTTATTTCAATGTTGAGATCATACAGGAAGAAGAACTTAATGAAGTGGGCAAAATGGCTAAAATAGGGAACTAAACTCAGGAACAATAATAGTCCTGATGCTATGAAGAGTTACCAGATGAACATTCCAGATACAATTAAAAGACCCGATAGGTTTCTTATCGGGTCTTTTTGTTTACGTGGTTATTTTTTAACTTTAGCGAAATATAAGCATCCTCTTTGACTTAAAATCAACACACCAAATATTATGAAAGTTAAAAAATTGAAAAATACAGGAATTATACTCTTGGTATTCGTCTTATCAAGTTGTACTTTGAATAATGCCACTTTTAAAGAGCCTGTTGCTGAAAAAATAAAAAAAGTACAGACAACACATCAGGATGAACGCATCGATAATTATTCTTGGATGCGTTTAACAGACGATCAGAAAGAAGCTGAAACCCCTGATAGTCAAACCCAAAATGTATTGGATTACCTCCATGCAGAAAACGACTATCTAAAAACGAGAATGAAAGATAGTGAGCCACTACAAGAAAAACTATACAATGAGATCGTTGATAGAATAAAGCAAGATGATCAATCAGTCCCAGTTTCTATTAATGGGTATACCTATTACTCCCGATTTGAAAAAGGAGAAGATTACGCTCTTTATTGTCGAAAGAAGAATGAAAAAGAGGCGAATGAGGAGATTATGCTAAACGGTCCTGAGCTGGGAAAAGATCAAACTTATTTCTCTATTGGTGGTCAAACGGTGAGTGAAAATAATGAACTATTAGCTTTTAGCGTTGATTTGGTTTCCAGAAGAGAGTATACGATTTCTATTAAAAACCTAAGTACTGGAGAAATACTAAAAGATAAAATTGAAAGTACGACTGGTGGAATTACTTGGGCAAATGATAATAAAACAATTTTTTATACAAAAAAAGATCCTGTAACACTTCGTTCTAACCAAATTATGAGGCATAAATTAGGCACAGATTCTTCTGAAGATGTTCTGATTTATGAAGAAAAAGATAATACATTTGGTTGTTTTGTTTATAAAACGAAATCCAGAAAATACTTGATGATTGGCTCATATCATACACTATCTAATGAGGTTCGATTTTTAGATGCAGATACACCAGAAGGAGAATGGAAGATAATTCAAGCTAGAGAACGAAATTTAGAATATTCGGTAGATCATTTTGGGGATGATTTTTATATTACAACAAATTATGAGGCTAAGAATTTTCGCCTTATGAAAACACCAGTATCAGCTACAGAAAAAGGGAATTGGGAAGAAGTAATAGCACATAGATCGGATGTGTTTTTAGGAGGAATTGATATATTTAAAGACTACTTAGTTGTAAATGAACGTAAGGATGGGCTGGTTCAATTAAGAGTGATTAAATGGGAAGATAAATCAGAACATTATATTTCATTTAACGATCCAACATATGCTGTTCGTACTGCTTGGAATCCAGAATTTGACACAAAAATACTGCGTTTTAATTATACCTCATTAACAACACCACAAACTGTATACGATTACGATCTATCTACAAAAGATCGTACTTTAATGAAACAGGAAGAGGTTTTAGGAGGAGAATTCGATCCTAGAAATTATGTTTCAAAACGAATTTTTGCACCAAGCAGAGATGGTAAAACAAACATTCCAATTTCAATTGTTTATAAAAAAGGTTTTGAACCAAACGCAAATACTCCTTTGCTTTTATACGGCTATGGTTCTTATGGTGCCAATATAGATGCCAGTTTCAGCTCTAGAAGATTAAGTTTATTAGAACGAGGTTTTTCATATGCTATTGCACATATTAGAGGAGGACAAACGATGGGACGAGAATGGTATGAAAATGGCAAATTATTAAAAAAGAAAAATACTTTCTTTGATTTTATAGACTGTGCCAAGCATTTAATTGCTGAAAATCACACATCATCTGAGCATTTATATGCTAAAGGTGGCAGTGCTGGAGGATTATTAATGGGATCTATTATAAATATGGAACCAGAACTTTGGAATGGTATAATTGCAGGGGTACCTTTTGTAGATGTTGTTTCAACAATGCTTGATGAAACAATTCCTTTGACAACTGGTGAGTTTGACGAATGGGGAAATCCAAAAAATAAAGAATATTATGATTATATGAAATCGTATTCGCCATATGACAATGTCGAAAATAAAGACTATCCAAACCTTTTGATTACAACTGGTTATTGGGATAGTCAAGTACAATATTGGGAACCAGCAAAATGGATAGCGAAACTCAGAGAACTCAGAACAGATGATAATTTATTAATCATGAATTGCAATATGGATGTTGGACATGGTGGAGCTTCTGGAAGATTCGAACGTTACAAAGTAGCTGCACTTGAATACGCTTTTTTACTGCATTTAGAAGGAATTAAAGATTAGAGTATAATAAATAAATGCCCAAATCTTATCCTAAAATAAGGTTTGGGCATTTATAAATTTAAGTTGGTATTAGACATCCTGTCCTTTCAACATCTTATTCCAATATAAATAAGGAAGAATATATTTTTTCAACATCCATAATCTCCAATGTTCTTTCGATGAATCGTAAATCAACATTTACTTCAACTTAGGATCTGGCGTGAAATTCTTATCATAATCGAATTCAGCTAAGACCATTTTTCCATATCCAGTAACCAATGGACAAGAAGAATATCCATTATAAGTTTTTGAACTTAATCCTTCTGAGGCGATAAGCCTTAATATATTTTCAACGACGACTAGTGTTTGTTTTCTTATAGCTGCTCCTGTTTTTGCAGTTGGAAGACCTGCTACATCACCTAAACCAAAAATGTTTTCATGTTTATTATGCTGCATCGTTCCATGATCCACATCCAACTAGCCTGCAGCATTTGCCAAAGAGGAATTCTTGACAAAATCAGGAGATCGCTGTGGAGGAGCTAAATGTAGCATATCATATTTTACACCGACCAAATTTCCATCATGTACAAGTTCTACACCTTTTGGATTATGTTCTCCATAATGAGGTGCTTTCTTATACCAAGCTATTTGATTTTTACCATCTACTTTTACTAGTTGATGTCCTAAACGAA
>JBNMOV010000491.1:0-3675 GCA_051275765.1 Maribacter sp.
TAATGATGAAGTAACAGCTAATGATATAGCAGAAGTAGTTGCTCGTTGGACAGGAATTCCTGTGGCGAAGATGCTACAAAGCGAAAAGGAAAAACTGCTGAAATTAGAAGAACAAATCGGTCAGCGACTGATCGGTCAAGCAGCAGCAGTAGAAGCTGTTTCTGATGCAGTGCGTAGAAGTAGAGCAGGATTGCAAGATGGAAATCGTCCGATAGGGTCGTTTATTTTCTTAGGTCCTACAGGAGTAGGTAAGACGGAATTGGCGAAGGCACTTGCAGAAGTGTTATTCGATGATGAAAATGCGATCACTCGTATAGATATGAGTGAGTTTCAAGAGCGTCATTCTGTGAGTAGATTGGTGGGAGCTCCTCCAGGATATGTGGGTTATGATGAAGGTGGACAATTGACGGAAGCAGTCAGAAGAAGACCATATTCTATCGTTTTGTTGGATGAAATAGAAAAAGCACATCCAGATACTTTTAATATTTTATTGCAAGTATTGGATGATGGAAGACTGACGGATAGTAAGGGACGTGTGGCTGATTTCAAGAATACGCTCATCATTATGACTTCTAATATGGGTGCTGATATTATCCTAGATAATTTCGAGGACTTGGAAGAAATGGAGGATAAGAAAGATGAAATCATCAAGGCGACAGAAGATGAAGTCTTTGAATTGCTGAAAGAAGATTTGCGTCCAGAGTTTTTGAATAGGATAGATGAAAAAATCATGTTCCGTCCATTGACTAGAGATGAAATCAAGAAAATTTTGGGTTTGCTTTTCAAAAAAGTAGTCAAGTTGATGGGTAAGCAGGATATGGGTATTGAGTTGTCTGCTAAAGCACAGGATTATCTGGGTGATTTGGGTTATGATCCACAGTTTGGAGCTAGACCTATGAAGCGAGTATTGCAAAAGGTAGTCATCAATGAATTATCCAAGCATGTGCTTTCTGGTAAATTTGGGCCTGGCGATCATGTCATTGTAGATGTGGATAAGGATGGTTTGGTTTTCAAGGAGAGACCTAAGGTAAAAGCCAAGCCAGCAGCAAAAACTGCTACTAAATCAGCAGCGAAGAAGAAACCAGCTGCAAAGAAAGATACAGATAAGAAGTAATTTTCTTGCTGAGATATAAAAACCAAAGGTCTGACGTTATAATATCGTCAGACCTTTTTTTGAAAAAATAACTTCTAAAATGCGATTTATTTACGCCTTCTTTTTTCTATTCATGTTGCAATCTTCTACAGCACAAAACCTAATTCCTAACCCAGGTTTTGAGGATGTAAATATCTGTGAAGTATTCAAAGAACAATGTTCGCCTCGAGCATGGAGAAATGTATTGTTGAAAGGTTTTCGTTTTCCAGAATTGGCGATGTTGGAAAGAAGTAGTAGAGGTGTTCGGCCAATGAAAGGTTATCGTGCGGCTATTCTTCCATTGTTTCATAAAACTCGTAAAAATGATCGAATTTATATTCAAGTTCCATTTTTATGCACACTGGAAAAAGGTAAGGAGTATGAATTTTATTTTCATTATTTATTGACAGAAGAAGCTACGCAGAATTTTGGCGTTATTTTTTCTGACTCCTTATTTATTCGAGAAAATATTAATGATTTAATTGGAGTGAAACCAGATATTGAAATCAATTTACTGGAAAAGCCAAAGTATAATGAATGGACACAATTTAAAGTAAATTATACTGCAAAAGGAGGAGAGCAAGGAATAGTTATAGGTAATTATATAAAGGATGAAGATATAGAATTTAAGACATTAGTGAAATTAAAAAAGAAGATTTATTACCCTAAAAGAATGATGATTTGGTTAGATGAATTTAGCTTTTCTCCTGTAGATTCTTTAGAGAATATATGTGATTTAAAATATAATAAAAAAGAGATTTATTATGATTCTATCCGTCATTATGTTAAGGATTTAACGATGCCTAGAAATATAAATAATCCAAGTGTTCTATTGGAAGAGGAAGAAATAATAACTGATGATGTAGTAGAAAGTAATGATGAAAATAATACAGAACACACGCACGATTATGGAGATGATCACGGACACAACCATGAAATTATTGAAGAAGAAAAGATACCTTTAGAAGAAGAAATTATTATTGCTAAAAACAATATGCTTGATACTTTAGTAAAGGAGAAAAAGATAATTGAAAAAATAGTCATTAATGAACCTTTTACGTTAGATGGCATTTATTTCGAAACGAATAGTGCTAGATTACTACCTAATTCTTATCCTGCTTTAGATGAATTAGTTGAGTATTTAAAAGAAAATAAAACACAGCAATTAAATATCACAGGGCATACGGACAGTATAGGTTCAGAAAAAGATAATCTAAATTTATCTAAAAAAAGGGCAGCTTCTGTGGCGGCTTATCTGATACGGAAAGGTGTATTATTATCTAGGGTTTCTTCCTCTGGAAAAGGAGAAGCAGAACCTATAGAAGATAATATGTATAATGAAGGACGAGCTAAAAATAGGCGAGTAGAATTTTTGTTGGAAATTAAAAACTAGAAGTATTTTATTTTAAAGCCCTAGAAAAATCAATAATAAAAACCTAATGTAATGGTAAATATACCATTTTGAAAAAGCTTTTTTAATGATGAAAAATATAATGATTCCTAAAGTAATAAGGAATAATGCAAATTGAGGAATTATAGATAAACTCCAGTTTTGAAAAAGTTGTATATGCTCTACACCTTCTAATACCCTTAGGAAATTAAAGGATAATACTACACCAAAAATACTAGCTACAATGAGATTCAAATTTGGAGCTTTCCTTTTGAATTCATGAAAAAACGGAAATACTAAAGCTACTGCAGCAGAAGCTATTAATCCCCAATAAATAATACTAACTCCTGGAATAAATTGGGTATGTTCTACTTTTTCTAATTTGCCAAATAAATTTACACAAAGTAATAATCCAAAACCTAAAGCAAGGATGTAATTCAGTACATTTTTACTTCTATATTGAATTTCATAAATGAGAGGAATGAAAATACTCATCATCGCCCAATTTATCAAACCCCAGTAAATCAAGCTTACACCTGGGATGAACTGTGTATGTCCTACTTTTTCAAAAATACCTAAGGCTAAGATGAGTAAAGTTGGAAATTCCCATAAATGAATAAGTATGATTAAAATTCCCAACTTCTTTTTGGGTTGACCTTCTGACGTATTATTGTCTAATATGTTTTCTAGATTCGACATAAGTTGTTTTTTGTTTGTTCAATATCTATTTTATCCAGCCACCAAATACCCACCATCATTCGCATAAATTCCACCAGTACAATAACTCGCCGCTTCAGAAGCTAGATAAACAGCCATTCCTGCCATTTCATCTGGTTGAGCCATTCTTCCTGCTGGAATTTGAGATTCTACATGGTTCAGTACAGTATCATTCGACCAAAGTGCCTTACTAAATTTAGTTTGCACCAATCCTGGACAAATCGCATTCACACGAATACCATCACTTCCCCATTCCTTAGCTTGGTTTTTAGTCAGCATCAAAAGTGCCGCCTTACTCACACTATATAAACCTAAACCAAAACCTGGTCGATGTCCTTCCACAGAACTAATATGGATGATAGAACCGCCGCCACGTTTTTCCATGATAGGATGTACCATATTGGAAATTTGGAAAGGCGATTTTACATTAACGCCC
>JBNMOV010000492.1:0-3672 GCA_051275765.1 Maribacter sp.
ATTTCTCCAGCTTGTATCTTAGAAAAGTCTAGAATATCTGAAATCAATAACTTTAGAATATTAGAAGATTTGCTGAGGATGGATAGGTATTCTTGTTGCTCCTTGGTTGGACTAGAATCTTGGAGTAAATGCGACATACCAATGATGGCATTGAGTGGCGTTCGGATTTCATGACTCATTTGAGCCAAAAATTGTTTTTCTGCTTCTTGTGCTAATTCTGCAACTTGTTTCGCTTCTACTAGCTCTTCTTCCAGTTCTTTTCTCTGTGTGATATCATAATGAATACCTATAGATCCTGTAATTTTTCCATTCACATCATAGATGGGACTTCCACTGACCAATACCCAAATTCCCCTACCAGTCTTATGTCTAACTTTTACTTCATAGACACCAGCCTGCCCTTTTTTCCTCATGTCATTTTGAACCTCTACCAATTCGTCAGCATCTGAATTGAAAGAAAGGAATTCCTTAGCATTTTTACCTATTAGTTCCTCTTGAAAATATCCTGTCATATCACAAAACCAATCATATGCTTTGATGATAAGCTGATTTTTATCCACCTCAAGTAAACCCAGTTCCATATTTTCGATGATACTCCTATACTTATCCTCACTGATTCGCAACTCCTTGGTACGTTCAGCAATTTTGACTTCTAGCTCTTCATTTAATTTATAGAGCTCAAGTGCTTTTTTTTCTAGGATGGATTCAGCTTGTTTTCTTGCCTTCCGTTCCCTTTCTAGTTTTCTCTTTAATATAGCTATTTCATCCATAGGATCTATCTAGCTTTTGATAATAGTGAACTTTACCTGTCTACCTGATTCTTCTATATTTTCTTTTTCCACTGTTGCCACTTCTTCATAATGTTCTAGTGTTTTTTCTATCAATCCTTCAGCAAAATCTGCCATACTTCTATCAGATAAGTATATCATTTCTAAACAATTCTCATTGATGAGTCGAGTCTTGAAGCGTGGAAGTTCAGCATCTGGATATAACTTGAGTACTTCTACATGAATATGATTTTCTATAGATTCTAAAAAATCAAAAGCAGTGTGTGCAGATTCAAAAAATGAAGGATAAGTTGTTTTAAATGTACCAAAAAGATAATGTCCAAATGATTTGAGTAATTGAGATACAGTAACTTCTGTTTTTACACTTAATCTACTGAGGATTTGCACCATTTCTTTGTGCTCATAAGTGCCTACAGCAGTATATATTCCATCTGATTTCAAATCACACTCATTCAATAATTCATCCACCAATCCGTAGCCATGAACCCTTTCGACCATATCGAGGAATTCTGTAAAAACAATACCTTTCATCGTTAAGTTTTGTGTTTATATAAACTCAAGGTAAGGATATGCCTGAAGTTCCAAGCATATCCTCTACATTAATATTACGATAAAAGAAATATTAAGTTTCTTTTTGGTGTGTGTAAATTATTAGGTAGTCCTAGTTTTATAAAATGCAAACTAAATTAAATCGCATTCCAATCAAAATGAGTACCTGCAGCTATAGTTTCCTTCGCTTATCCGCCAATTACTTTTTGGTAATGTTTTGGTTCCATTCCGAAACCTGGTCTAATGATACGAATGTTATCTGCAGTTAGGCTTTCTCCTTTCTTTACTGTTTTTACGACATAGATAGAACGTTTGAATTTCTTACTATTATTTTCTGCTTTTTGAATACCATAAGTTACCTTTCCTAGGAATAATGCTGCACGCTCACTTTCTATGTAAAGGCTTTTTAATTCTGCTGGTTCTAGCGAAAAAACACTATCTACTCCTCCATCTGCTCTGCTTAATGTAAAGTGTTTTTCTATCACTGTAGCTCCCAATGCTACTGCAGCGATAGGCACGCCTATTCTCAGATATGCCTACTTATATTCCATCAAATAATTGCTTAAGATGTGAAATCGTCAATATATTTGAATTAGCTGGATAAGTGCTGGTGCATTTTAATAATATCAATTCTTTGCAGCCATTCTCACGAAGTACTCTTACGGATTCATCGATATCACTGATATTACTCAGGCCTGTGGACATGATGACGGGTTTTCCTGTCTGAGCTACTTTAGCGAGTAAAGGATGATCTGTATTTTCAAAGGATGCTATCTTATAAACAGGTACGTCTAGTTCTTCTAAAAAATCGACAGCACTGGCATCGAATGGAGAACTGAATGCTAATATTCCATATCCTTTTGCTCTATTAAAATTGCTTCATGCCATTCCTAAGGGGTATAAGCTTTTTTGTATAAATCGAAAAGTTCTTGTCCTTTCCAAAGAGAATTTTCATCGTTTATCGTCAATGCTCCTCTGATGGTCATTGTTTCAGCAGTATAAGTTTGTAATTTGATGGCATCTGCTTCTGCGGCTGCATCTACTATTGGCTAATGCTCTGTCCAATGATTGGTTATGATTGCCTAATAATTCTGCAATGACGAATGGCTTTTGATTAGTACCTATGGTTCTGTTTCCGATTTTTATAGTATTCATTATAATTGAACTTAATGGTGATTAATGTTAGAGTTTGTTAGGAAAATGCTTGAATGAATTTCAGTTGTGATGCATCTTCTTTTTTTTCTTGAAATTCTAATTTCTTAAAAGTCTGTATGGAAGATTGGTTATTATTTTTCACATAACCTTATATCAATTTTATTGTAGAATTATCTTTTATTAATTGTTGGATTCCATCTTTTATTAATACCTTCCTTCTGTATTCTTTATCCAATGAATAGCTAATCGTTGCTATTTCCTTTTTGATCTCAAACCTTATTTGTCCAGCAGAATTAGCGGTTCGAAGAATGATTAGGAAAAGAGATATTTCCTATCATACCATTTCTGTGAAAGGTACCCGTACCAAAGAGCCTTTTATGTCCGTTATTGAAACAGCGATAAAACTTCATGTCAATGCTTTTCAATATCTTTTCGATCGCTTGAATAAAAATCATGCTATCCAATCTTTAGCACATACTATTTATCCATTGTATGCCCCAGGTTTTGAGGGGATTCATAATTGGCAAGAATAAGAAAGTTAAATTCTGATTCATAGGTATTACATTTAATTTTGAACTATAAAGTATTAAGTAAGGGAACAAGAAAATAATAACCTACGCATCTGACGGATTCTTATTCCTCCAAATTTGATTTTATAATGTTGCATTCAATTTGGTATAACACTCGACAAACATTCTATATGATAAAAAACACAACTATATATCGCCTAATTACTGAGTAATTAAAGTAAATTATACACACAATACATTATTAATAATATTAATATAATAAAAGCTTTATTAAAAAACGTTATCCTTTTTATTTATGAAATTAATGAAAGAAAACATGAATTCACCCTTACAAGAGGTATAGATCTATGAAGTTGTTTAAAAATCACTCACTTTCTTGCAAAGCTGCCTTTTTAAATAACTTCTATAAAAAAGTCGACACCGAATTCCTTCGATGTCGACTTTAATTAAAAGTTATTAAACTTCTTGATATTATTCCGCTACAATAAACATTTTAGATATTTCGCTATTCTCCATTCTTAGAATATAAGAGCCTTTTGGAAGACTGCTCATATCAGCATCGAAAGTATTCCAGCTATCCTGTACAGTGATTTCTATATGCTTCACTATTCTACCTAGCATATCTGTAATGGTTACTGTTTCCTCCATCC
>JBNMOV010000493.1:0-3658 GCA_051275765.1 Maribacter sp.
CCGCCATCTGGACTCGATCAGATGGGATTATTTTGGTGGATGACCATATTTACCATACTCGTAAGACTTTCACTAACACTTTTTATAGTGCCATCCATGTCCTTGGGAGCAGAACTTTCAACTGATTACGACGAAAGAACCTCAATTACAAGTTACAGAGTAATGTTTGCGGCATTTATATCTACGATCATTATCATTATTGGATTTGCGTTCTTTTTTGTACCTACAGAAGAATATTCAAGAGGATTGATGAATAAGGATGCTTATCCTAAATTCGCATTGCTATGTGGTATTTTAATCACATTAGTAATATTGATAAGTACATGGGGAACAAGAAAAGAGATACCTAGATTACAAGAAGAAGCGAATAAGACGGAAAGAAAAAGAATATCTTTTTCACAGCTTTTTGCTAATTTCTCTAACATGATTGCCCTCAAGTCTTTCAATACTTTGGTCATTTATACGATGATAATATATATAGGAATAGGTATAGGAACTGTACTGACCACCTATTTTATCGAATACTATTTTGTATTGAGTGATACTGAAAAAATAGCATTACCGATATCATCAGGATTAGGTGGAATTATCGCATTAATACTAGCTCCAATAGTGAGTAAGAAATTTGATAAAAAGATAACCGTTGTTTTCAGTACGATTTTATTTGCCCTCTTATTCACAGCTCCTTACAATCTAAGATTACTCGGGTTATTTCCCGAAAACGGGACTTCATCCCTTATTCTATATTTCATGCTTTCGTTGATGGCAGCTTACGCATTCTTATGGATTGTATTGAGTATTATCAATTCAATGATGGCAGATATTGTGGATGAATATGAATTGAAAACGAATCAACGAGATGAAGGATTGTTCTTTTCTACCTTATCCCTCGCCTATAAAATGACAGTTGGTTTTGGATATCTAATAGCGGGCTATTTACTCAAATGGATAAATTTTCCCTCTCAAACTTCAGTAGAAGATGTACCTGCAGATATTATTGCAAGTTTAGGTACGATAGGCGGACCAGTTCTATTATGCATCTATTTGGTTTCAGTTTTAGCTATCATATTTTATCCAATTAATAAAACCAGATACCAAGAAATACGGGATAAACTGGATGAAAAACGATAGTCTATTTTAGAAAGCTCTTAAAGTGAATTTGTAATTTCAATACTAACTAAGAATAACCATGCCTCTATACGATTTTCGATTCTATCATTGGGAAAAAAAAACGCCTAACTATCCCTTTCTCAGACAACCATTTGCTAATAAATGGGAAACTTATACATGGGCAGAAGCTGGACAAATGGCCCGTAAATTAGCCGCAGGACTTCATTCCTTAGGTTTGCCTCCTAAAAGCCATATAGGATTAATGTCTAAAAATTGCAGGGAATGGGTAATAACAGATATAGCGATCACTATGGCAGGTTATGTATCTGTTCCTTTCTATGCCAATTTACATGCAGAACAAGTAAAAGAACTGATAAAAATAGGAGATGTAAAAGCACTTTTTGCAGGTAAACTTGAAAATTGGTCATTAGTAAAAGAAGGCGTACCTAAAGATATTCCGCTCATCACATATCCCAAATACGAAAATCATTCTGAAATTCCTGAAGCCATTCAATGGCATGATTTCATTAATAATCATGATCCTATAAAAGGTACACCTAGTTCCGATTTGGAAGATATTTGGTCAATCGTTTTTACTTCTGGGACTACAGGCACACCCAAAGGTGTTGTGATTTCATATGCAGCTAGTGAAAGCACTAAAGTAGTTACAGAACAGAACAATCACTTAGATATTTCTTTAGAAGGAGAAAATAAATTCTTTTCATTTCTTCCCCTAAATCATATTGCTGAAAGAGTTGTAGTAGAGCATACTTGTATCAGGTATGGAGGTTCTATATCTTTTGCCGAATCATTGGTGACATTCCCCCAAAATCTAAAAGAAACACAGCCTACACTTTTCTTTGCTGTCCCCAGGATATGGACTAAATTCCAATTAGGTATCCTTTCCAAAATCCCACAAACTCACTTGAATGCTGCTTTGGCTGGTCCAGATGCAGAAGGCTTGAAAAAGAAACTCAGACTTTCATTAGGTATGGATAATGCCAGAGGTGTCTTAAGTGGTGCTGCATCTATTCCTGAATCATTAAAGGATTGGTTTAGGAAAATAGGCATCAATATAGCAGAAGGTTATGGTATGACAGAAAACTGTGCACTTTGTACTTGTTTGGAAGCAAAGGATATGATTCCAGGAACAGTTGGTCCTGCATTGCCTGCGGTTTCATTAAAACTCGATAGAAAGACTGGCGAAATCATGATGAAAGGTCCATTTGTGATGAATGGATACTATAAAGATCCTGTAAAAACGGCAGAAGTAATCGAAGATGGATGGCTAAGAACGGGAGATCAAGGTCATTTAGATGAGAATGGCTATTTGTTCATAACAGGCAGGGTTAAGGATACTTTTAAAACAGCAAAAGGAAAGTTTATTGCTCCTTCACCTATTGAATGGAAATTTGGTTTCGATGAAAATATAGAACAGATATGTATCCTCGGTTTGGGATGTCCTCAACCTATTGCTTTAGTTGTTCCATCAGGAATCGGACGTTCCAAACCAAAGGACGAACTCCAAATATGTCTTTCTCATACATTAGGAAAAGTGAATGACAAACTACCAAATAATGAAAAAGTATCCACTATTGTCATTACACAAGAAGAATGGAATATGGAAAATGGCTTGCTTACGCCAACATTAAAAGTGAAAAGACATGCTTTGAATAAAAGATATAGTGATTTGTTATTGGGATGGCATGAACATAATGATTCTGTAGTTTGGGAGTAGTAATAGATAACTGAAGTTAGGCCGTTGTTTTTTATGATTACTTGAGATTCTATTTTTAACCATAAGCAAAGACAAAGACTGACCTTATGGGATTTAGTTAAAAAAGTGCTTAAAATCCGTAAAAAACGGCATACTGTATGAGCATACACGGACGATTATAAAAGTAATGCAGCTAGATAGGCGACGCTATTAAAAATAACAGATATAGCTAAGGCGAGTTTATGCAGTTTAGGATTTTCAGTGCTTTTTTAGCGTTAAGAATCCCATCGGGTCTAGATTTTTTTGCTACTTTTTTTAGCGACGGAAAAAAGTAGAAGAAATATAAAATCACTAAAACTAAAACGCTGCATAGCGTTATTATAGCATAGAGAATACCATAATAAACGACTTTGCGTAAGATCAGTGAATAAGGGTATTTAAGAGGGGGATTCACTAAAAACTAATTACTTAATATTATTTAAAATAAAAAAACTAGTTATTGTATACTAATATTATTATATAATTGATATATTTAACCTTATTTTGTGTTGTGTTATAATTTTAAACCTAATAAAAGTTAACTAATATGAATGTTGATGAATATGAAGTTGCAATAATTGGTGCTGGTTTTGCTGGCATAGGCTCAGGTATTAAACTAAGCCAAAACAACTACAATTCATTCATCATTTTTGAAAGGAAAACTGAAGTTGGAGGTACATGGAGAGATAATACATATCCTGGTTGTGCATGCGATATCCCTTCTATGTTGTATTCTTTTTCATTCGAACCTAACCCAAGTTGGTCTAGGGCATTTTCTCCCCACAACGAAAT
>JBNMOV010000494.1:0-3655 GCA_051275765.1 Maribacter sp.
CCGTTTCTTCTTTTGATGATAGCGTTATTAGATACTCTTCTTATCCAATACTTACCATTTCCATTGTCGCAGCAAATACCCTCTCCATTGTCGCAGCAAATACCCTCTCCATTGTCGCAGCAAATACCCTCTCCATTGTCGCAGCAAATATTCTGGATCTGTAACATCTGTCAGAATCTACTGTTACTTTCTTAGCGCAGTACTTCACTACATTATCTGCATAAGGACCTCCTGTTGCGATGATTGTTCCATTAAGAACTTCTTAGACTTGGATCAATTGAGAAAAGATAATACAGAATTGATATTCAATGTAGAAGGAAATACGTCTGGATTAAGGATAGCTCCTTATGTTTTCTTACCATGTGATAGAAAATGCGATCAAGCATTGCAGTAGTGCAGATAACGAAAAAGGATATTTGAAAATAAATGTGAAAACAGAAGAACAAGAACTCAATTTTATCGTAAAAAATTCCAAACCTAGATTACTACTTCCAACAGAAGTTGGTGGAATAGGATTAGTGAATGTAAAACGAAGATTAGAACTCGTTTATCCAGAACAATATCAGTTATCTATTGATAATGTAGCGAAGTATTACAAAGTGAGTTTGTCGATAGGTTTAAAAGAGAATAAAATATGAGGTGTATCATCATAGACGACGAACCACTAGCTAGAGAAGGGATGGAACTCATGTTTTTGGATATACAAATGCCAGGAATCACAGGAGTAGAATGGCTCAAGGATTTGAAAGCTCCGCCTTTGGTTATTTTTACTACAGCATATCCAGAGTTTGCGATGAAGGGTTTTGAACTCAATGTAGTCGATTATTTATTAAAAGCTATTCGCCTTAATCGCTTTATGAAAGCAGTAAATAAAGCAAAGGAAATTCACGATCTCAAAAATCAAGAAATCCAGCCAGTCATAACGACAACTGAATCAAAACCTGATTTAGATTATATCTATGTCCTCGCAGATAGAAAAATCAATTGCCATCTTCTATTTTGCTCGGATCAATAAATCCTTTATTGTTAATGTAACTTTTATTAAATCAGTCGATACCGATTTCATTACTTTAGAGAAAAAGGAAATTTCATTAGGCAGAACTTATAAAGAGGACTTTATGAATCAGTTTATTAAGGGGAATTTATTGAAGAGATAAACAAAGGTTATTATTATTCTACTCCTCTAACAAAGTATTTCCCGACATTCTTTTCTAAAATCATTTTTTTAGTTCATTAACTTGAATAACTATTCTTAATTTTGGGAACATTCAAAAAAATATGAGAGCTAGACATTTTTCTTTTCTATTATTAATAGGATTATTCCTATTAGTAAAACCTTCGTTTGCACAAGAAATTACAGCATTCCAAATCAATAAGTTAGAAGCATTACCACCTGTTACAGGACAACTAATGGCAGGTTTTTCTTCTGTGGATATTACGCCTCCTCCAGGATTGGCGTCTGGAGCAAGATCTGTTACAGGACAAAAAAAGATGATGGGATTTCGTTCCAGGCTTAAATGTAGAGTATTCTGCATACGTGATGCCAAGGGCGAAAATGTTGCTTTAGTGCAGTTGGATTTGGCTTTTGGTTCGTTGATTATGCACCATCAGATAGCAGAACGTATTGCAGAAAAAACAGATATTCCTATTTCTAATATCATATTGACTTGTACACATACACACTCTGGTCCTACTGGTTTTTTTAGTAGCAATTTTTATAATACCAATGGAGGTGCAGTATCTGGTTTTGAGCCTACTTTATATGAGTTTCTAACTTCCCAAATTACAAAAGGTATCTTAGAAGCACACGCCAATATGAAACCTGCCAAAATCGCTACAGGAACAATAGAAGTTAGAGGTTATACGAGAAATCGAGCGATTATTCCTTTTACACAGAATCCAGAAAGTGAAGGCGTTGATGCAAATGATCCTGCAGCAGTTTTTGAAGCGATTAATCCACATTTATATATGATGAGAATCGATGTAGAGGACAATGGAATATATAAACCTATAGGAGCTTTTACTACGTTTTCTATACATGGTACAGGTGTAGGATCTGCTGTGGATGTGTTCAATGGCGATTTATTTGCTTACGCTCAAAGAGATTTATCTTGGCAGATAGAAGAGAAATACCAGACCACTTGGCAACCAATACATGCATTCAGTAATGGTACAGAAGGAGACATAGCACCTAACCTTCCTTATTATAGAAAAGATGGTGCTAAGGAAAAGAAGGTTGTCCCTTTGGATTGGTTGGCTGCAAGGAAAATAGGGCAGGGAATAGGTGCTAAAGCATGGGAATTATTCCAAGATCTAGATGGACGATTGAAATCTGATATTAAGATAAGTGTAGCAGCGAAGGAAATAGATATTCGTGAAAATAATCTGATAGATGATATTAAGATTAGCAAGCATCCTTGTGTGGGAACTTGTACCGTTGCAGGAGCATATGAGAATAGATCAGTTATGACTTATTTCATCCCATCAGGTTCTGCGATGACAAGAAAAAGAAAGGAAAGTAAGAAAAAGGTACTTGACGAACAAGGGAATAAAAGGATGATTATTGGACGTATTTTTAGAAAGATGTTTCCAGTAAAATCTTATCCAAGTAAGGTCATGTTTCAGTTGGTTCAAATAGATGATATGTTGCTTGTTCCGCTTCCTTGGGAAGTGACGATTACGGCAGGAAATAGAATGTCTGACAAAATAATAGAAGCCTACGAAGAAAATAATATTACACCTCCTAAATATATTTCTATTTCTTCTGTAGCCAATGACTATCTGAGTTATGCGACTACTCCAGAGGAATATGCTATTCAGAATTATGAAGGTTCGCAGACCATTTATGGAAAAAACACAGTCCCTTATATTACTACACAATTACATCATCTGACAGATGATTTATTGAAAAAGGGAACAGTGTCTGAATTTCCAGAAAAATGGGAAGTACGATTAAAAACCAAACATCGTTTTCCTACGAGATTAAGTAAGTTAGAAAAAAGAGAAATCATTAAATCTCCTTTTTATAAAACAGGCAAAGAAAAGAAAATCGTTAAAGGAGAAGATTATTGGATGTTTTCTTGGACCGATTATTTGCCTGCTGAAATTCATATGCATGAACCTATCGTGAAGTTGGAAAAAAGTACAGATAATGAAAATTGGACATCATTTAAAGTTGGTTTGCAGCCTATGGACGATGAAGGGTATGACATAGAAGTTCGCCTAGAAAAGCAGAATAAAAAATATGCGACCTATGCCGCCAAATGGTATAATCCAACATTAGAAAAAGATACACATTATCGCTTTGTGATTTATCCTAGGGATGATAGGCAGGAGCTGCTGTTTTCTAGTAGTTTTATGGTTATTCCTTGAAGATAAACACTTAATAAATCAATTATTTCGCTCAAAATCCATATCCAATAAAATACCAAAATTATAAGCAAATGATCTAGGCAAGGATTCATCACAAGACAAACAAATATGTGCTAGATCAAAGGCATAACTTCCATAAAACCTCAGATTCGTATCCTTTTTTAAAGGAATGAAATAATCCAAAATAGGTCCGAATCCATAGTTCGGATCTAATTCTTTACTTGCAAAAGCATAAAATTTACCGCCCAATTCTAAGTGAAACGTATTTAATAAATTGAGTCAG
>JBNMOV010000495.1:0-3643 GCA_051275765.1 Maribacter sp.
TTCATCCAATGCTTCACACCAATACAAAGTAGCTGGTTTGTCTGCACGCCATGATAGATTTCGTTTCCCTTTACGAACAGACATAAAACCCTGTGGCAAATCTTCTATCAATGGTACTTTCATAAAGTCTGTCACCTTCTTCCCTGCGAGATCATAAATGACCACATTGAAAGGAAAACGGCTATATGGTACGATGTATGAAAAAGGACGTTCTATTTCTGTAATTAATACATATTTCCCATCTGGAGAAAATCCTACACCTCTATACATAGAGGCTGATTTCCATAATTTTTTCTCTCCATCTATACTAACCTTGTATAATTCAGACCGAACCAATTGTTCAAAATTGGCTTCATCATTTACATTTTTTAGCAGATCTTGGTACGTACGATTTTGTGCTTTTTTACCACCACTATTTTCAGAAATCGTAGGTCCTGTAGGAATAGCACTTTCTGTGATCAATTCCTTTTTATCGTTAGGAATAAATCTAACTAAAAGGCTCTTACTATCCTTGTACCAAGTAAAAGACGATCCCATATTCGCATTCAAACGACCTGATGTCAATTTAGAAACTGTGGCTGTAGCTATATCCAATAGCCACAGTTCGACACCATTCATGGTGGTATTCGTGAATGCCATTTTCTTTTCATCTGGCGACCAAGAAAAATTGGCAAGCCTGGCATTATCTGGCAAACCTGTTATTTTCTTTTCCTTACCTCCAGATGTTTTTTTGACAGCAATACTCTTATAATACCTCGCACGGCTAGATATATTCGTTTTAGGGTTAATCCTCAATCCTCCTAAACGGAGTTCTTTTTCGGATAACTCCTGTATTGATTTATAGGCATCTCTATACATCAATACCATGTTTTCTGCTTTGTTATCCATCCTGACCAATGGGGCAAGAGATACATCTACCAAATCCAAAATTTCCTTGGGCGGCTTTTGGTAGGTTACTTCTATTTGTCCTTCTAATTCCATAATTGGTAGCAAAAATAGCAGAAGTAGTAATAGCTTGTTCATAACAATAGTTATTTGATAAAAATATTAAAACTAGAAGCATTACCAATAAGAAACGATAATTAAAGGTTTATCTTGTAATACTTCATTTCAAAGACAATTTACAGCATGAAAAAGATAATCCTTGTATTCCTTCCTATTTTATTGATTTGTAATCCTATTTTTTCACAAGAGGAGGAAGAACAACAAAAATGGGCAGTAAAAGCCTACGTAAATGGGAGTTCTACTTTCTTTGATGATGTCGTTACCACATCAGAAGATGGTAGTGTCATTAATACATACAGTCGTAACGATATCACAGTAGGTAAAGTCAGCCCTGCCATTTCCTATACCAAAGGAAAACTCATACAGGAATTGGAATTGACGGACTTTAGTATAAATAGGGTGAGAGATCTTACCATAAGTGATTTCCAACAACAAAACCTCACAATTGCTACTAGTGGTGGTAAAGAAAGGCAGACAAGTATAAGCCTACGTTATCTAGCATCTGGTGTATTTCGTCCTTTTAAAAGCAAAAAGATAAGTTTGGGAATTGGCGGAGCAGCACAGCCTTCCTTTTCTCGTTCGAAACGTGTACCCTCAACTTCCGCTGAATTTATTACTAAGCATTACACAATCGGAGTGGGTGTAGCTGTAGTACCTCAGATAGAGTATGATTTCTTCAAAAGGTTTTTTATCAATATCAGTTCGCCATTAGAGATATTTGACATTTCTTTATCTTCTTTTCATAATGGCAATCCTCTTCTTCCCGAATCAGAAAGAAGAACTAATGTAGCAGACGCAGATTTTTTTCCTAAACGCTATCATTTGAGAATGGGATTGGGTGTGAGGTTTTAATGAAAAAAAACATAATCGGCTTATGTTTCCTTTACAGAAACATAAGCCGATTATACATAGGAAAGATAGCAAAATTACTTTACTGCCTTCTTATCCTCTGCTTTGATTCCTTCCTTAATTTCATCTTCTATAGAAGCCTTGGCGCTATTGAATTCACGAATTCCTTTTCCTAAACCTCTGGCTAGTTCTGGAATTTTCTTTCCTCCAAATAACAATAGGGCTAAAAGTAATACTGCGATTATCTCATAAGGACCAAATGCGAATAATATATTGCTAGTCATAATACTTGAATTTTAATGAATAGAGCATATCTTATCCATTATTAAATAACTTTCTACTACAAATATACAAATAACCTCTGTTTGATGTTCTCTCTTAAGGTCATTAAAAAGTAAAAGGACATTCTTACTCTATGTAAGAATGTCCTTTTTAGACTAATTTACTGTTGGAAGGTTTATTTCTTCAATCCAATTTGTCTAAGACGCTCATCAAGGTATGCTCCTGCTGTGATAGAATCATAGCCTAATGGACTTTCTTCCGTTACACATTTATCTAAGCAAGTCAAATCCATGGTAGCACGCGGGTGTAAGAAGAAAGGAATAGACAAACGTGGTGTGTGCCATAATTCTTTTGGTGGATTCACTACTCTGTGTGTCGTCGATTTAAGGTAGTTATTGGTTAAACGTTGAAGCATATCGCCTACGTTTACTACGATTTCATTTTCGCCAGGAAGAGCATCTAGCCATTGATTTTCCTTATTCAATACTTGCAATCCTCCTGCTGATGCTCCTACTAAAAGTGTAATCAAATTAATATCTTCATGTTCCTCTGCACGTATAGCAGAATCTGGTTCTGATAAAATCGGTGGATAATGGATCGCTCTAAGGATAGAATTACCATTATGGATTTTAGGTTCAAAATAATCTTCTCCTAGATCCAAGTATATAGCTATAGCTTTTAATAATTCTGCTCCAGATTTCTCGAATGCCTGATATAGCTCTCTTCCCAAATTTGTGAATTCAGGTGTTTCCTTTACATAAATATTATCTGGATACTCGCTTTTGATCGCATCGCCATCCTCTACTTCCTGACCAATCTGATAGAATTCTTTCAAATCAGCTACTTCAGATTGTTTAGCTTTTTCTCTTCCAAAAGAAGTATATCCTCTTTGTCCTGCCAGTTCTACAATTTCATATTGTTTTTTGGTAGGAATAGGCATAGTAAAGAATTTTTTGGCATTATTATAAAAGCCATCTACCAACTCTTTTGGTACACCATGATTCACGACTCCTACGAATCCTATACCACGAAAGGCATTGCCTAGTTCCTGTACAAATTCCTTGCGTTGTTCTTCGTTCCCCTTCACAAACTTATCCAAGTCAACTAACGGTATCGCTCTTTCTGACATTATGTTTTATTTTTTTAATATGAGAAGCTGTTTAAAACTACTTCAAATAAAAAGATTGGCTAACAATACAAATTTAATAAAATTTAGTGACAATTTAATTCCTTCATCTAAAAGTCCAAACGACGGCTATCTTCTTCTACCTCCATACTTCATCACCAAAAATATAACTATCACTAAAGCTGACAATGCAGCAGCCACATAAGTCATGGCAGCAGTTTTGAGAGCATCTTTTGCTCCTTCATGCTCTGCACCTTCAGATATTCCGCTTTCTTCCAGCCATGCTAACCCTCTCCTAGTTGCATCAAATTCTACAGGCAATGTCATAAAACTAAATAATGCAGTCAATCCAAAAAGACCAATAGCGAACAATAATATAAT
>JBNMOV010000496.1:0-3642 GCA_051275765.1 Maribacter sp.
TACTAACTTTCCCATTTTTACAGTCTTTAGGCTTTTTATTATATCTGTTTAAGTTGAAAACAGACTCATCTTTGCAATACAATTATTAATCAATTTATTCAAGATGAAGTCAATATTGTTTTCAGTTTATTTGCATTTGCGAGCATACTATTAAGTTGCAATACAAATAACGATTCAATTTCAACAACAAAAGAAGATATAAAAATGGAATTAACGAACAAGGAAAAAGTAGTAGCATTACTGAACAGTTTCAGCACAGGAGATCAAACACCTATTTCTTATATTAATCCTGAAAAATACATTCAGCATAACTTAGCTGTCGGAGATGGATTAGTAGGATTTGGAGAAGTCATCAAAAATGCACCGCCACAAGGATTTAAAGCAAATGTCATAAGAGCTTTTCAAGATGGAGATTATGTAATGACACATACAGAATATGACTTTTTTGGTCCTAAGGCAGCTTTCGATATCTTCCGTTTCGAAGAAGGGAAAATCGTAGAACATTGGGATAATCTTTCAGTAATCATAGCTCCAAACCCAAGTGGAAGAACACAATTAGATGGGGCAACAGAAATAGCAGATTTAGACAAAACAGCAGCCAACAAAGCTACAGTAAAAGCATTTATAACGGATATTTTAATCAATGGCAATGGCGATAAAATGATTGATTATATCAATCCAACAAAATATCTTCAGCATAATTCAAGGATTGCTGATGGTTTGGATGGCTTAGGAGCTGCTTTGAAATATTTTGCTGAAAATAAACTAGTACTTGAATACGAAAAAGTACACCAAGTATTAGGCGAAGGAAACTTTGTACTGACAGTAAGTGAAGGTAAATTTGGAAAGGGAGATCATGTCGCTTATTATGATTTATTTAGATTAGAAGAAGGAAAGATTGTAGAACATTGGGATGTGATTGAAAATATTCCTGCTGAATCTGAATGGAAAAATACAAATGGAAAATTCTAGTTCGTTCGAGTAACATTAAACAGTCAAACGAGTCAATGAAATTAGGGAAATTAAAGGGCAGTCTTTTTACGTTTGATCAATCACAAAATGAAAATACAATCTGACTAGTGGACTAACTCATAAGTTAATAAGTACAAATCTTAGGCGTATCGAAATTTATGAGTTAGTCCACTAGAGACATCAATATCTATTCTAACTCAGCAGCTATGAACCAAAGTTCGTAGCTGCTGTTTTATTTTTTTACTACCTTTGTTTTGTGATAAAATCAAGGAAGAATAACCTTCTTTTTTCAATGTAGCTTGTTACCTAGCAGATAAGTTAAAACGATAAAATAGTACACTTTTAACACATAAATAAAGATGAAAAAAGTAATATTTGGTTCAATAAGCTTAGTCATTATAGCATTTGTATTTATGGTATCCAATAAAAAAGAGCAAAGCAAAGTAGATAAACTACTAGCTCAAATGACTTTAGAAGAGAAGATTGGTCAGATGAACCAATATTCAAGCTTTTTTGATGCTACAGGTCCAGCACCTACAAAAGAAGGCTATGTAAAACAAAAGTATGAAGATATAAAATCTGGAAGAGTAGGTTCAATGCTCAATGTCAGAGGGGTAAAGGCAATAATGGAAATGCAAAAATTAGCCGTTGAAAATTCTAGATTGGGTATTCCTATGATCTTTGGTTATGATGTTATTCATGGTCATAAAACCATGTTTCCAATTCCTTTGGCTGAATCAGCAAGTTGGGATTTGGAAGCGATAGAAAAATCAGCTAGAATCGCAGCAATTGAAGCTTCAGCAGAAGGACTGAATTGGACTTTTGCTCCAATGGTAGATATTTCAAGAGATGCCAGATGGGGTAGAGTAATGGAAGGAGCTGGAGAAGATCCATTCTTAGGAAGCAAAATTGCAGCGGCAAGAGTAAAAGGTTTTCAAGGAGATGATTTAACAGCGAATAATACCATCGCTGCTTGTGCCAAACACTTCGTAGGATATGGTTTTGCAGAATCGGGCAAGGAATATAATACAGTAGATGTAGGCACATCCACTTTATATAATGTTATGTTTCCTCCTTTTAAAGCTGCTTCTGATGCAGGCGTAAAAACCTTCATGAATGCTTTCAATGAGCTCAACGGAATACCTGCAACTGCTGATAAGTTTCTACAAAGAGATATCCTAAAAGGCGAATGGAATTTTGAAGGTTTTGTAGTGACAGACTGGGGCACGATAGGTGAATTGATCAATCATGGATATGCAGAAAATGGAGCACAGGCAGCTGAATTAGCAGTCAATGCTGGTTCAGATATGGATATGGAATCCCATTTGTATATCAAGGAATTAGAGGAATTGGTTGAAAATGGCAAAGTAGATCTCGAGAAAATCGATGATGCAGTAAGAAGAATCCTACAAGTGAAATTCGACTTGGGTTTATTTGATGATCCTTATAGATATTGTAGCGAGGAGCGGGAAAAAGAACTGATTTATCACAAAGATCATAAAGCGGCGGCTTTAGATATCGCCAAAAAATCAATTGTATTATTGAAAAATGAAGGTAATTTATTGCCTTTGTCTAAGGATAATAATGAAAGTATTGCAGTCATTGGAGCCTTGGCGGATGATAAAAATAGTCCACTAGGAAATTGGAGATTAGCGGCTGATGATAATAGTGCAGTTTCTGTTTGGGAAGGAATGAATAGTTATCCAAACAAAAATATCAAATTGGTAAAAGGGCCTAAACTCGTTGAAAAATCAGCTGGTTTTGCCTTTCCTTTAACCATAAATACGACAGATAGAAATGGTTTTAAAGAAGCAGTCGCTTTAGCCAAAGAAAGCAAAAAAGTGATCATGGTTTTAGGTGAATATGGCTATCAATCTGGAGAAGGAAGAAGTCGTGCAGATATTGGATTACCTGGATTTCAACAAGAATTATTAGAAGCAGTACATGCGGTTAATCCTAATATAATTTTAGTATTAATGAATGGTCGGCCATTAGCATTGCCTTGGGCGGATGAGCATATTCCTAGCATTTTGGAAACATGGCATTTAGGAATAGAAAGTGGCAATGCCATCGCTCAAGTACTGCATGGAGATTATAATCCTAGTGGAAAATTACCTATGACTTTCCCTAGAAATGTAGGCCAAATTCCTATTTATTATAACTATAAAAATACAGGAAGACCAGGACCTGAAGCTGCCGTTTTTTGGTCTCATTATACAGATGAAACGAATGCACCATTGTATCACTTTGGCTATGGATTGAGTTATACCACTTTTGATTATGCTGATTTAAAGGTTGAAGTAAATCCAAAAGGGAAATCAGTAAAAGTTACTGTCAATATTAAAAATACAGGTCAATACAAAGGAGAAGAAGTCGCTCAGTTATATATCAGAGATAAAGTAGCGAGTGTAACCAGACCAGTAAAGGAATTAAAAGCATTCGAAAAATTTGAATTAGCTATTGGCGAAAGCAAAAGTGTAATATTCAATTTAACAGAAAAGGAATTAGGTTTTTATAATAACCAAGGCGAATTTATTTTTGAGAAAGGAGAATTCGAAATTATGGTAGGAGGAAGTTCTCAAACTGAACTATCTGAAACGGTATTGTTAGACTAAGTTAAGTGCTGTGGAAAAATACATTAACTTTGGAAGGCTGCTCTATATAGGGCAG
>JBNMOV010000497.1:0-3634 GCA_051275765.1 Maribacter sp.
TCCTTTTGGATAATGGGCATAGTAGTCATAACGAAAGATAATTTAATTTTATAAAATTGGTTTTACTTTGTAAAGTTAATTATTATTTATGTAAAATAATAGTACATTTTTGTCATAAAAAAGGCCCCCTTCCTGTGCGAGGAAAAGAGCCAAAAATCACATAAATAAAACGCTAATCTAATTGTTGTTAGTTGGTGTTATGGATTAGGTATCTTTGCATGCTAAAAGTAAGTGCGAACCTTAGCTTTAGCAAACCTTTTAGGTTTACCAAAGCACTATCATTAAAATTCCCAAAGGTCATGTTCAAAGTTGAAAATTTCTGAATTGATTTTTTCACTTTCAAACATCCTGTCCAAACCTGTGGCATAATGCTGTATTTGTCTATCCATGACATTGGATTCCTTATAGATATGACTGGCAAATTGTCTCATTTCGAATACATCTAACCAACTCATAGGAGCATTGTCATTACCTGGATTGAAAACTA
The DNA here is from genome assembly GCA_051275765.1 of Maribacter sp. GTDB lineage: Bacteria > Bacteroidota > Bacteroidia > Chitinophagales > Saprospiraceae > JAHDCE01. The sequence continues at coordinate 488 of JBNMOV010000497.1, forward strand.
ATTCTCTCGCTAATGACTCTCTCGTCTGTGGAAAATACACCCAAAACATAGGTAATTCATAAAGAAAATTCTCCATATTATCATATACATCCTGTAAAGGTGCGATGCCTGTTATGCGAACATTCATCGTAGATGTATTTTCATCGAAATACCAAATCTCTTTTACTCTGAAACGCTTGATATTGTCTGCATTAATATCATTATAAACGATTTCTATTGTTTCTTTATAAGTTATAGGATCGAATGTAACTATTGTATCTACATCAAAAAGATACTGTTCTACTTCCTCCTTAGATAATGGCTGCGTAAAATCATCATTATCATTGATACCATAAGCTTGTATCTCTCCTTCTTGAATATTATCCACTATGATATCGAATAACATACGCTTTGGATAACGAAAAACTTGGTTCATTTTTTCGCGAGTATCAATAACTCTCCATACTCGCTTTTCCCAAAAAATGTCTGCCTCACGAATGGGTTGATATGGTAATACTCGCCTTTCTTTAGCTAGTGTTTTTTCTACTATACCGTCTATTGGGGCAACGAATTTTTCTGTGTTTTGCTGCTGGGCGATTAAGCTGCCCATAATACTGAACATAGCAATGGCTATAAACATCAAATGCTTCATGATATTTTGGTTTAGTTTAATAAATAAGTGGTGTTCTAAATAAATTTTTCAGTTAGAAAGGTGGGCAAGCTCATTTGCCCGCCCCTGTCTGAAAATGTATAAAAAGGTTCTTAGTGTTTTTTAGGGTTTGAATAAATAATTATTCGATATTAAAGATCATTCCATTAAGGTTTCTTCCACTGATATCACCAGGGCAACGTACTTTCATTTCATTGAAGAAATAGGTATCGCCATGATCTGCCTGCTTGACTAATGCTTGCGTACCAGAATCATATCTACCACCTTTATTTTTGCTTACTCTGGCTTCGTTATTCTTATTCAATCTGACTAATTCAAAGCCGTCTATCTTACACTTGGCATCGAACTCGAATTGGTCTAGGAATGGAATAGGTCCTTTATGTGCCTTGAATTCTGCTTTAGAGATTCTACCTCCTTTCTTATTTCCTAATTTCAATGTAGGATCAGGAATTCTTTTGACTCTGTACTCGAATGTAGTTGGATTCAATCCACCACCAGAAACGATAATTCTTGCTTTGCCAGGTCTAGTAGGTTTTGCCATGAATTTATTGCCACTTACTTTTTGTAGTGATGTTCCTTCTGCTTTTACATTTAGCTTGTCTGTTGGCACACCTGCAGCAGAAACAGAAATCGGGTTTTCTACCCCTATATACAATACATTCATTCTATCTGCGGATACCGTTACGCTTCTTTCTCCTACTTCGTATTTGAATTTTCTCTTATAGCGTTTCACTTCATTTGTCAATGGATTTCTTACAGAAATAACTGCTTCATATTCCTTTGTTCCGCTACCATTTGTATTTATCTTATAAGATGCTTTTCCGTTTCTTACTGGATAAGTTTTACCATTAATTGATACGGAGATATTATTATTAGAACTGCTATATGCTCCTAGAAAAATCTCTGCATTATATTCTTCTCCTCTAATGATATAGCCCTTATCCGCAGATGCAACTACTTCAAATTCATCCATGATAATTTTCGTTCCTTTTGCCTTTTCAAAAAAGTGATTCAAAATAGCTGTTTCTGAGGTTTTGATGTCATTGCTCATTTTAGTGAACATAGGCATAACAGCTACTACAGGCATCTGATAAAATGCGGATTCTGACCATGTCTTTTTATCACTATTCTCTGGCTTTTCTGGCACTTGCAATGGCAAACTTATCGCCAATGCTTCTCTTTCTCCCTCGTCTTCTATTAATGCTAATAGCTTCTCTCTTGTTTGTATAATTCGCTCTCTTAGTGCTTCTCCTTTTCCTTCATCTATTAGTAATTTAGAAGGAATATCCTTGTCTTTGAATCGTACTGGTCTATCTGGATTCTCTGGACCAGGACCTCCTGCTAAGGCGAATAATTCGCTTTTAATCACAGTTACTTCTTCGTTCAATTCTTTAGAAATTTCTCTTGCAGATTCTGCTTGTACCTTATATTTAGAATACTCTTTATATGCATCTGCTTGCTTGCTGATGGAGTTCATCAATTGCATATTGGATGAATCTACGATGTTATTACTATTGCCAATTCCTTTATCTAAAGTAAGGAAAGCATTCATAATTTCAGCAGATACATTCATCGCTAGCATGGCTAATAAAACCAAATACATGAGTGTAATCATGAGTTGTCTGGGTTCTTTTGGTAATGACATGATTTTTTAATTTTTAATGTTTTAAAATATATGACCCTTGATTTTTGGCATAGAATTCCTGCCTTACCCTAGTCCTATTTCAAGTACATTTTGCACGATGTACTCATAATATTTTAGTGTAAGCGTAGGTGTCCTGTTCCGCTTTATGCGGCTCGTTGTAGGGTTGCGAACTTATGTATGTGATTTGATAGTATAATGCAGTAAGTACAGAAAGTTACAATTTGATGAAAAAAGATATGTGTTAGTTTGTAGAGTTATCAGACCTCAGTCCTCAGATCACAGATTTTAGTTACCTTGGTAGCATGAAGCAGTGTGACAGCTAATTACATCATTGAAATTAATAAATAATGAAATCCATATTATCTCTTATATTAATCACCATATTTTTTCTAGTTACCTATTCTTGTGGCACATCATCTAGTGTAGATACAGAAACTACAGCCGTTCCTGAGAAAACAGTGAAAGTCGTTCCTATTGGAAATTCTGATACTCAAGAAGAAGAGAAAAATGTTTCCATTAATTCACAAAAAATAAAACCTATCAAAGGAGGTCCAGACGATGATAAAGTTCAACGAATAGGGTTTTATAATGTGGAAAACTTATTTGATACCAAGAATGACTCTAAGAAAAAGGATGAGGAATTTTTGCCTCATGGAAAAAACAAATGGACGAATGATAGATACCAAGAAAAACTAGATCATATATCTCAAGTCATTGATCATATGGGGCAGCCTGGCATCATGGGGTTATGCGAAGTAGAAAATAAAGCTACACTGAATGCATTAATGAAAAAACCTGCTATCAAGGATGCAAAATATGTTGCTGTTCATCAAGAATCTCCAGATTTTAGAGG
>JBNMOV010000498.1:0-3630 GCA_051275765.1 Maribacter sp.
CCATTATGCTTGTTCTTTTTCCTTCTAAAAAAAACAAAAAATAGTTCCGTAGCTACGACTATGCAACGATTTTTTGAATTCTTTAGAACAAAAAATTACTACCCATTCTGGCTCAATTTATTAAATACGTTTCACTAAGTAAGATTATAATATATATTCTTTTTAAAACCGGCTTTGTCTAATGATGAAGCCGGTTTTTTATATGGCGGTTGTTTAACAAGTTCTAATAATCAGCCCCTCTTATTTGATATAGAAATGCATTAAACCATATTAGTACAATATATCATGCGACACATATATAAATTACCTCTTTTTATTTTTTCATTGTATAATTAAGGAATAAAAACCTATTTGAGCTTGTCTCTTAAAAGAGGTTCGATATTATTACCTCGATTGTTCCTTCAAACAGCTTCAAAACTAAATCTATAATTTTTTAAAACCATAAGTATGAAATTTAAATACCTAGCACTTTTTATCTTAGCTTTTATTCTCATCTCTGGCACTATCGATTTAGATAATTTGTTTGACTATGATAATCAAACCATTCCTAACTATATCAATAAAGATAATACACCTATAGACAATGCCATCACTGATGAAGGAGCAACACTTGGGCGAGTTTTATTTTATGACCAAAGACTTTCTGCCAATAATACAATCTCTTGTGCCAGTTGTCATAGTCAAGAATTCGCCTTCTCTGATACAGATCAATTGAGCCTTGGTCTGAATGGAGGTTTAACAGGAAGACATGCCATGAGATTGGTTAATAGCCGATTTAGTGATGAAGATCATTTCTTCTGGGATGAGCGTGCTGCTACATTAGAAGAACAAACTACTCAACCTATCCAAGATCATGTAGAAATGGGTTTCAGTGGAGGAGATGGAGATCCAGGTATTGATTCATTAATTACTAAGCTATCCGAAATTGAGGATTATGATAGATTATTTGAGTTTGTCTATGGCGATGCAGGGATCACAGAAGATCGCATTCAAAAATCAATAGCTCAGTTTATCCGTAGTATCCAATCATTTGATTCCAAATTCGATACTGGATTAGCTATGGTTAATAATATCAATAATAATTTCCCCAATTTCACAGCAGAAGAAAACCAAGGAAAAACTATCTTCATCACTCCCCCCAATGGACCAGTTACTGGTGCAGGATGTCAGGGTTGTCATAGGGCTCCAGAGTTCGATATAGATCCAAATACTCTAAATAATGGCGTCATAACTGTAGCTGGCGATCCTAATGCTGTTGATTTAACCAATACAAGATCTCCTAGTTTAAGAGATTTAGTTAATCCTGCTGGACAGTTAAATGGTCCATTAATGCATAATGGGGAATTCAGTAGTATCATGGATGTTATTAATCATTATGATAATGTTCCTTTTGATCCTCAGGTCAATACTAATTTAGATCAGCGACTTATCGTTGCTGGTGTACCTGGACCTGGCGGCGGTCCACAAGGTCAAAATCTGAATTTAACTTTAGTAGAAAAAGAAGCACTTGAAGCATTTTTATTAACCTTAACTGGTTCAGATATTTACACTAATGATATGTATTCTGATCCATTCGATCCAGATGGTTCATTGGAACTTCTTCCTATTATTGTTGGATGTAGTCCTCCAGTAATTTATGGTGTAGATGTACCTACTACTACTTCAGCTTCATTTACATGGGATGCTGTGGATGATGCTATTTTATACCAAGTAAAATATCGTTTGAGAGGTACGACTGCTTGGTCTACTCAAGGAACGACAAACTTACAACGTACTATTACTGGGCTTACTACAAAAAAATATTACCAATATAAGTTACGTACACAATGTGGTACAGACAATTGGTCTGATTTCACAGATATAGGATTATTCTACACCAGTACTTGTGATGCACCTACAGGTGTAGCTTCCGTTTATTTGGATAATACAAGAATGAGAGTAAGATGGGATGCCAACCCTGATGAAATCAAAGGTAAAATCAGGTATCGTGCTGTAGGTACTACTGAGTGGATTACACAAAATAGTGCAGATGGAAACAACTTCCTTTATGTAAATGATTTACCTGCTGATGCTCTTGTTCAATATAAAGTAAGAAGTAATTGTGATGGTAATGATTGGTCTGAATACTCTGCTCTTTATACGCATGATTTATCTGCCGTAGCTAAATTAGCTCAAGGTACTTTAGATGCTATAAAATTATATCCTAATCCTGCTAAGGAAGTACTTAATGTACAACTTAATACAGTTGGATATGCTCAGATTTCTATTTCTGATATTTCTGGTAGATTGGTATTGAATAAGAATGTAATTATCAATGAAACAGGACAAACTGAAATACTAGATATTTCTAAGCTAGTAAAAGGTTACCATATTTTGACTATTCAAACAAATGAAGGAATTGTTTCCAAGAAATTTGTAGTGGTGAAGTAAGGTTTTAGACATTAGATACTAGATTTTAGATACTAATACGCAATTGAATAATACCTTTCGTATATAAATGGACTCATTTGCAAGATTACTTCGTTACAAATACTCGTCGTAGCTATGGCTACGACTGTGTTTTGTGCCTCGTTATCTCACTAATGAGTAAACATATCCAATACGAAATATATTATTCAATTGCGTATAATTTCAAATATCTTAAGTTATTGAAGACAGTTTCGCCATTGGCGAAACTGTCTTCTTTTTTGAAATAGCTTTAAAAACATAAATATCCCACTAATTAATCTACCTTTGTCCGCTTATATATAGAACTTATGACTTTTGAAGAAATCGGGATAATAGAACCCATCTTAAAATCACTTAGAGAATTGGGTTATAAAAGCCCTACCCCTATCCAAGAACAATCTATTCCTATATTACTAGAAGGCAAGGATTTACTAGGATGTGCACAAACTGGTACAGGTAAAACTGCCGCTTTTGCTATTCCTATTATACAACACCTTTCTTTGAATAGAAAGCAGGAAAGAAGAAGAAAAGTAAAAGCACTTGTAGTTACACCTACAAGAGAATTAGCTATACAAATCGGAGATAGTTTTTCTGAGTATGGTAGATATACTGGCATTAGAAATACTGTCATTTTTGGTGGTGTGAAGCAAGGATCTCAAACAAATGCACTAAGTAAAGGTGTAGATATTATAGTCGCTACTCCAGGAAGATTATTGGATTTGATGAATCAAGGCTATATCAGTTTAAAGGATATAGAATATTTTGTATTAGATGAAGCGGATCATATGTTGGATATGGGTTTTATCCATGATATTCGCAAGCTGATTGCTAAAATTCCTGTAAAGCGACAATCACTTTTCTTTTCTGCGACAATGCCTCCTAGCATTATTAATTTGGCAGGAAAGATATTGGGAACTCCAGAAAAAGTAACTATCAAGCCACAACAAGCGACTGCGGAACGTGTAGAACAGGCAGTTTACTATGTGAGCAAGAAGAATAAGCCTAAGTTACTTCTTCATATTTTAGAAGAAACTGCTGCTAGCTCTACCCTTGTCTTTTCCAGAACTAAATATGGTGCAGATAAGATCGTCAAGGTACTAAGGAAAAGTGACATTGTAGCGGAAGCTATCCATGGTAATAAGTCACAAAATGCTAGACAAAAAGCATTGAAAAATTTCAAGA
>JBNMOV010000499.1:0-3613 GCA_051275765.1 Maribacter sp.
GAGCATTGGTATCCTAAAGCTTTTAATGCTACAATTCATCCAATGATTAGCTTTTTTCTTAATCTGGAACAAGAGCGAATTATTACCCGTTATTGCCATATGCATCCGAATGTGGATAGCGAAAAACTTAAGAAAATCCTTAATCATAGGTGTAAACACTTTCTTTGGGGAGGAGCGGATTTGCTCAATGTAACATCTGCGGGAGGCAAACGCCAAATGGTCGTTATTGAAAATAATTCATGTCCTTCCGGACAAAAATCAATGCCACTCTTAGATGATAACAAAGAGCAAGGCAGTTATCGCCTGATGGTAGAAAGAACCTTTAAACCTTATTTAAAAAAATTAAGGAAAAAAATACAAGGAGGACTGGCTGTCATTTATGATAAAAATCCAATGGAAGCATCCGGCTATGCGAAAGTGATAGCAGATGTGATGAAAGAACAGGTATATTATGTACCATTCTATGATGATGATCCTGATCCTTCTGTTCAGTTCATAGATGGTGTCATGCACATCAAGGATGAAGAAGGAGAGCTGATACCTATTCGTGCAGCCTTTAGATACCTGACTCAGAAACCTTGGAACAGATTACCTATGCATTCCAAAACAAGGATACTGAATCCTACAATAGCTTGCCTCGCAGGAGGAAGGAATAAGATGGTAGCTGCCAAGGCATACGATATTTTCAATGCAGAATTAGAACCTCATGGATTGAAAATAAATACACCAGAAACTATATGGGATGTAAGGAAAAACGAAGTACCACTTTGGGTAAAGAAAATGGGAGGTCATGCTGTGGTAAAAGTACCATATAGTAATGCTGGACAAGGCGTTTATACCATCGTGACAGAAGAAGAGTTGGATGCCTTCATGAAATTGGAATTCGATTACGATTTGTTCATTGTACAAAGTCTGATAGGAAACTCTAATTGGAGTAGCATCACAGCATCAGGGAAATTGTATCATGTAGGTACGATTCCAGACCACAAAAACCAAACATTCGTAGCAGATATTCGTATGATGGTCAGTTCTACAGAAGATGGGATCAAACCACTATGTAGCTATGCTAGACGTGCTGAGAAAAAATTGGTAGATAACATATCTGATAGCACGAATAGTTGGGAAATGTTGGGTACGAACTTATCTTTCAAAAATCCGGATGGTTCATGGGGAAATGATAGCAATCGATTGATACTCATGGATAGAAGGGATTTTAATAAACTGGGAGTAGGTTTGGATGATCTTATCGAAGCATATATTCAAACCGTACTTTCTATGGTGGCCATAGATAAGATGTGCCAGACCTTATTCAATAAACAAGGAAAATTTAGGATGCGATTATTCAAGAGTTTAAATGATGATCCTAGTTTGTTAGACGAGATTATGATAAGCTAAGTTGTGTAAAATGCAACTCGAATTAATTAAATAATGATAAACTAATGAAGCAGTTCAAATTGTTGATTTTAACAGATCACAAAGGACATAGTGCTGAAAATTCACTATACGCTTTTGTTCAAGCCATGCGAAAACATGCCCTTTGTTCTCAGGTAGATGTAGCATCAAGAGGAGTACCAAAAAATGATTCTTTTTTTGAAGAAAAACAATTTTCTGATATTCATGTAACTACAGCTGATGAAACTTTTTCCTTTGATAAGGAAGGCCATTATTTTTTTCAAAACTTGAAGAAGGAATCTACTGCTAGTTATGATTTGGTTTGGTTGAGATTGCCACCTCCTTTGAGTACCTCTTTTTTAGAATTTTTAGATAAAAAATTAGCTAATCAATTTATTATCAATAATCCTAGAAGCATTTATGAAACAGGTAGCAAGGAATTTTTACTCAATTTCCCGGACATCTGCCCTACGATGAAAATATGTAGTTCTATTGACGACATCATCGAATTCAAAAACCAATTTCCTATCGTACTCAAACCATTCAGAGAATATGGCGGAAAGGGAATAATAAGGATAGATGGAGATAAAGTTTGGGAAGAAAAAGAGTTGACAAACTTTGATGAGTTCATCGAAAAAGTGGATGATGTGGCTTATTTAGGCGTGAAATTCTTGAAAAATGTATCCAAAGGAGATAAACGAATCATCGTAATAAATGGACGAATTATGGGGGCATCATTGAGATTGCCAGCGGATAATTCATGGATTTGCAATGTAGCAATGGGAGGAAGTTCCAATCACGCAGAAGTGGATGAAGATGAGCGAGCTATTATAGCAGCCATTGACCCTACATTATCAAAAATGGGAATCGTTATGTATGGCGTAGATACCTTAGTTGATGACGATGGAAAGAGAATACTTTCAGAAATCAATACGTCAAGTATTGGAGGACTGCCTCAAATAGCCAAATTTAGGGGGCAGTCATTAGTAGATGAAGCAGTAGATTTAATTTGGCAATATTTTATTCAACATTCCATAAACATAAAGAACAATGATTCTTAATACAGGAAAGGAAATCAATGTAATCGATCATTTGGATGTACTAAAAGCACCTAAAGGAGAAATTACTCGTTATTGGCTCAAATTGATAGAGGATGGAATGGGCGTACCTATTCATGTCCCAATCATAGTGGCTAGAGGAAATGAAGATGGAAAAGTAGTAGGTATAACAGCCGCAGTACATGGCAATGAACTGAACGGAATTCCTGTCATTCAAAAATTATTCAAGGATCTGGATGTAGAAAACTTGAAAGGAACTGTAGTAGGTGTACCTATCGTCAATGTACCTTCTTATTTACATGAACAAAGAAGATTCATAGATGGTACTGACTTGAATCATATTATGCCTGGTAAAGAAAATGGTACAGCAAGTCAGGTTTATGCTTGGCGGATAGTGGAAAAGATCATCAAGCAATTCGACTTTCTATTGGATCTGCATACAGCAAGTAATGGACGAGTGAATTCCTATTATATTCGTGCAGATATGAGCGATGAGATCGTCAGAAAAATGGCATTATTGCAAAACGCACAGATTATCGTACATAATCCACCGAGTGATGGCACACTCAGAGGAACGGCAGATGAATTGGATATTCCAGCGATTACGCTAGAAGTAGGAAACCCTAATTTATTCCAAAAAGGAATGATAAGGGACGGGCTGACAGGAATGTATAATGTTTTGTGCTTTTTAGGAATGATAGAAGATGAAGTAGAGGACTTATCTGATGAAACCGTTATTTGTAAAAAATCTTATTGGGTTTATACAGATACAGGAGGCATATTGACTGTTCATCCTAAAGTAACTGATCTAGTTAAGAAAGGCGAAAAAATAGCTACTATACAAAATATATTTGGAGATGTAATCAAAGAATATTTTGCTCCAGAAAATGGAGTAGTGATAGGAAAAAGTGTAACTCCTGTGAATCAAACAGGAAGCAGAATTTTGCATCTGGGAATAGTGAAGAATAAGAAATTTTGGTAAAATAAAGAAGCCGCCGTTATATGTATACCTAGCGGTATTCGCTTTACAGATCACCGTTAGTGGCAATTGATTGATTTTCAGTAGCTACAAATTTTCAATCATCCGAAAACCAATTAATCTTCAGTATAACAGCGGCTTCTTTATTTTTTGATTCTTTGACAATTTTAAAACCTATTCAAAT
>JBNMOV010000500.1:0-3594 GCA_051275765.1 Maribacter sp.
GACGCAGAAGCGGATAAGTACAAATATTGGGGGTATCGGAATTTATGAGTTAGTCCACTAGTTCGACTATCATTAATATGATAGTTGGGTTTGTACTTTCTCCCATATTGTGGGTTGCCTATTTCGTATTATATTTTCTAGCTGTAAAAAACTACAGGGATGAATTAGGTGGTTTTATATCATTTGGGAAGGGGTATAAGGTGTCCCTTTTTTCTGTACTCGTTAAAGCGGTAGTGGTTTTTATTTGGGGAATAATTTTTTACTTTCTTGTTGTTCCTAATTATTGTACAGATATGTTGAATCTTTTAGAAAATTCTATACCTCAAAATATGACAAGCAATAATAATGATGTAGTTTCCATGTATTCGATGATGTACAATCCATTTTCATTAATATTAATGGTTCTTTGACAAATGTAGTGGAAAGTTGCAGGTGGTCAAACACACTGCAAGGGCAATTGCCTGATTTTCAAGCTCCGCCATGTGAGGTGTTTGTTCACCTCACATCTTTTTTCACGACATTTGTCAAAGAACCATATTAATTAGTGTATTATGGACATTGGCAGGAGGTGTATTACTCTCCCTTTTGCCAGCAGCTATAGGAAAGAAAGCAAGGATAAATAGTTAAAAAATTAACGTTGGTTTAACGTGTAGAGGCTTTAAAACGTCTCATTCGTCTGAAACTTCCTAGCATTTAGCGTATTTTTCAAGGAATTCTTTAGAAATGTTAACATATTGCAGACATCATTAAATCAAAAAATATCAAACATGGAAAATTCGACAACACAAATTCTTGGCAATACTGATAATATAGATAAGCCTAATCTTTGGCCTATTGCGATTAAATTTGGAATGATAGGGGGAGTTGCCTATATCTTAATATTCCTCTATAATTACCTGAGTGGAGCATTGGATATGGACCAATATACAAATGGAGGTTTTAGTTTTGGGAAAATCATTCTTGGAGGCCTTGTAGCTCTTCTTATATGGGGAATTTATCTGATGATTTATCACTTTGCAGTAAAAACTTATAGAGAAGAATTAGGGGGTTTTATTACCTTTGGAGAAGGATTCAAGGTAGCCTTCTTTTCTGTATTAGTAAAAGCGGTAGTGGTTTTATTATGGGGACTTATTTTTACCTTACTCGTTCATCCTACATTTGCTGAAGAAATGCTGAATTTCTTAGGTGAAACACTTAGTCAAAGTAGTGGTGGAGATGAAGAAATGGTGGAAATGATGATGAATATCTATAGTTATATATATAATCCTATAGGGCTTTCATTACAATGGGCATTCGGAACTATTACAGGTGGAGCAGTACTCTCATTAGTAGCAGCTTATATAGGAAAGAAAGAGCGACCTGCATAAAATTGAACAATGAAATATAAAAGTGCCATTATTTATGGTTTACTCTCCGGGGTGGTAATTGTGTGTTACCACCTCGGCGTTTATTTTGGGAATATAGAATGGTTGGTTTCTCCAGCTTTCTTTTTTAGTATATATCTGGTACATCTGCCATTTATGCTATCTTCTGGATTGATTTTCCGTAGAAGGAATGAAGGATTGGTAGATTTTAAGGATGCACTGCGAGAGATATTCATTACCTTTTTAGTAGGAATGGCGATTTATTACATTTGTTACTATGCGATGTTCACCATCTGTGCAGATGAATTGATTCCTCTCCAAAAAGAGGCTGCCTATGATAAAATCATGATGATGAAGGAAAAGGCATTCTATGATGAAGACGAAATCAAAGAGTGGATCAAGGCATGGGAAAATGCATCCTTTGATGTAACATTAGGTGCTGTTTTGAAGGGGGTTCCATTTAGAATAATAGGTGGTTTTGTGATGAGTCTTATCGTAGCTGTGATGGTGAGGAGATAGCTAGTGTACTAATTCATAAGTTAAGGGATGTTAAGCTGCCGTAATTATTAGTTTTTGTTAGGCACAACAAACGGAGTTACGCCGTAGCGTAATGAGTATTTTTGGAACGATACAGAAGCTGATAAGTACAAATCTGGGGCGTATCGAAATTTATGAGTTAGTCCACTAGTATCTAATATTTTAATATATAGCCTTGCGTAACATCAACTAAATCAGTAATTTTGGCATCATGTCTGAAAAAATAGATATAAGCGTGGTCGTTCCTCTGTTTAATGAGGATGAATCCCTGCCAGAATTGACGGCTTGGATAGATAAGGTAATGAAAGCGAATTCATTTAGTTATGAAATCGTAATGGTAGATGATGGTAGTAAGGACAAATCGTGGTCAGTCATAAAAGAATTGCATACGAAGAATCCAAATGTAAAAGGCATCAAGTTTCGTAGAAATTATGGTAAATCTGCTGCATTGAATACTGGATTTGAAGCAGTAAGAGGCGATGTAGTCATTACGATGGATGCAGATTTACAGGATAGTCCAGATGAAATACCAGGACTCTACAAAATGATCATGGAAGATGGTTTTGATGTGGTATCTGGCTGGAAGAAAAAACGACATGATCCACTTAGTAAGACGATTCCTACCAAAGTATTCAATTGGGCGACTCGAAAAATGAGTGGCATTTATCTACATGATTTTAATTGTGGATTGAAGGCTTATAAGAATGCAGTCGTGAAGAGTATAGAAGTATATGGCGAAATGCATCGTTATATTCCTGTCATTGCGAAAGCTGCTGGATTTGCCAATATTGGAGAAAAAGTAGTAGAGCATAAAGCCAGAAAATTTGGTGTGACGAAGTTTGGAGGTTGGTCGCGGTTCATCAATGGATTACTGGATTTAATGTCCATTTATTTTGTCAGTCGATTCGGAAAAAGACCTATGCACTTTTTTGGTTCGATAGGGACATTGGTTTTCATGATAGGCTTTATTATATTATCCTACTTTTTTGTAGATAGAATACTTTTAGGAGGATATGGAGCTACAGAGAGACCATTATTTTTTATGGGAATAGTAGCGTTATTAGTTGGTTCACAGCTATTTTTGGCAGGATTTTTAGGTGAATTAATTGCTCGAAATGCTCCAGATAGAAATGTGTATTTAGTTGAAGTAGAAATTAGTTGATAGCCCTCTAAATCCCCTAAAGGGGACTCATTGTATTATAAAAATCCCTTTTAGGGGATTTAGGGGCAAGAAAGAACTTAATGAAAAAAATAGTCATTCTTGGTCCTGCACATCCTTTGAGAGGAGGTGGAATTACCACGTTCAACGAACGATTGGCATACGAATTCATATCTGAAGGACATGATGTAACGATCTTCTCTTTTTCCTTACAATATCCTAATTTTCTCTTTCCAGGAAAAACGCAGTATTCCACAGATCCTGCACCAGAAGGATTAAAAATAAAAACAAGACTGAATTCTATTAATCCATTGAATTGGTGGATAGTAGGAAATGAAATAAAAAAACTGAAACCAGATGCATTAATTGTTCGATTTTGGTTGCCATTTATGGGACCTAGTTTAGGCACGGTTTTGCGAAGAGTAAAAAAGAATAATCATACGCAGATCATTTCCATAGTTGATAATATTATTCCACATGAAAAAAGGATAGGGGATAAATTATTTTCTCAATATTTTGTGAAGCCTGTGGATA
>JBNMOV010000501.1:0-3584 GCA_051275765.1 Maribacter sp.
ACGTTACAGATATTCAATTCAAGAACGACCAATTCGAAGTATTTACCAATCAAAACAAGCAATACCAATCAGAGATAGTTATTGGATCTTTTGGAAAGCGATCTAATTTAGATATAAAAATGAAGCGAGATTTTATACAGAAATCATCTCCATTTTTAGGTGTAAAAGCACATTATAAAGGAGATTTCCCTGACGATGCTGTTGGATTGCATAATTTTGAAGGCGGTTACTGTGGTATTTCCAAAGTAGAAACCAACAACGTCAACGTTTGTTACATTGCGGACTTTAAGTCGTTTAAACGATACAAAAATATAGACGATTTTCAAAAGAAAGTACTCAGTCAAAACAAATACTTAAAAGAGGTGTTTGATACATACGAATTAGCTTTCGAAAAACCATTATCGATCAGCCAAGTTTCATTTTCTGCAAAAGAAGCAGTAGAGAATCATATACTAATGTGTGGGGATAGTGCAGGAATGATTCATCCATTAGCTGGAAATGGAATGAGCATGGCAATTCGAGCAGCCCAAATGGCTTCGCAGCAAATTTTAAAATTTAAATCTGGAGAACTTAAATCCAGAGCAGATTTAGAAAACCAATACACCAGAATTTGGAACAAAGAATTTGGAACTAGATTAAAGTCGGGACATCTAGTAGCAAGATTATTCGATTTAGGATTATTTTCTGAATTGATTATGCTATTTTTAAAGGTTTTCCCGTTTATATTACCACATATTATTAAGCGAACACACGGTAAACCCATGAAAGCAGAACTATAATGCTAGTAGATACAACGAGTAGAAGTAATGAAGCTGAGATCATGGATGATCTCGATATGAGTGGTGAAATCCTCATAGACTCACTAGACAAATTAGCCAATATCAATAAATGGCTGGGTGGAAATAAAGCTACAATTGATGGAATTAAAACACTCCTAAAAACCTATTCCAAAGATAAGGTAATCAGCATTATAGATTTAGGTTGTGGGAATGGTGATATGCTGATAAGAGTCGCTAATTTTGGAAGAAAAAATGGTTTTAAATTCCAATTATTAGGCTTAGATGCTAATCAGGCTACGATTGATTACGCCATTGAATTATCTACAGACTATCCGGAAATAAGCTATCGAAAAGAAGA
Organism: Maribacter sp.; assembly: GCA_051275765.1. Classification (GTDB taxonomy): domain Bacteria; phylum Bacteroidota; class Bacteroidia; order Chitinophagales; family Saprospiraceae; genus JAHDCE01. The sequence continues at coordinate 1,138 of JBNMOV010000501.1, forward strand.
TGTTTTATCCAAGGAATTCAAAGAGAGAACTTATGATATTGCACTTTGTACTTTATTTTTGCATCATTTTGAAGACGATGTAGCATTAGGTTTTGTCAAAAACATGGTGGATAATTCTGCTATCGGAGTGGTCGTCAATGACTTGCATCGGCACGCAATGGCGTACTATTTATTTACATTATTATCATTAACGATCAAAAATCATATGGTCAAATCAGATGGTTTAAAATCTATATTAAAAGGCTTTAAACGAATAGATTTAGAACGTTTTTCAGATCAATTAAAGGTCAAAAGAACGATAACTTGGCGATGGGCATTTCGCTATCAATGGATTATTAGTAAAACATGAGCGTAAAAATAACAGCGGTAGCAACTCAGTTACCACCATATACAAGGACAACCAAAGAAATCATTCCATTTCTCAAGGTTTGGATGACTGGACAAGAAGAACGATACCAGCGAAAAGTGATTAAATTATTCGAAAATGCAGCAGTGGATAGAAGGTATTCTATCATGGACGCAGATGAAGTATTTCAACGGACTTCATTTGAAGAAAAGAATGATATTTATAAGCGCGAAACCATAAAATTGGCAGAAGGTGCATTGACTAAAGCACTTGATAAAGCCAAGCTTATTCCTACTGATATTGATTTTATTATCACCGTAAGTTGTACTGGAATCATGATTCCATCTGTAGATGCGTATCTAATTAATAAATTAGAAATGAAGCAGGATATTGTTCGACTTCCAGTGACGGAAATGGGTTGTGTAGCTGGAATTTCTGGTATGATATACGCCAACAATTTCCTAAAAGCAAATCCCAATAAACGAGCAGTTGTCATAGCGGTAGAATCGCCTACGTCCACTTTTCAGATTGAGGATTTTTCTATGGTCAACATCGTAAGTGCTGCTATTTTTGGAGATGGATGTGCTTGTACAGTCCTTTCTTCTTATGAAGATGAGCAAGGTCCTGAAATCATTGATGATGCCATGTATCATTTTTATGATTCTGAACATATGATGGGATTTGAACTCAAAAATACAGGACTTCAAATGGTTTTGGACAAAGAAGTTCCTGAAAAAATTGCGACTCATTTTCCTAAATTTGTACATCCTTTTTTAGAACGAAATGGTTTATCTATTGAAGACGTAGATCATCTTATTTTTCATCCTGGAGGCAAGAAAATTGTACAAACGATAGAAGAATTATTTGGTTCTTTAGGAAAGAATATAGACATCACAAAAGCGGTATTAAAAGACTACGGAAATATGTCAAGTGCTACAGTACTTTATGTATTGGAAAGATTTATAGATCAAGGTGTTAAGAAAGGAGATATTGGATTAATGTTGAGTTTTGGACCAGGATTTACAGCACAAAGATTGTTACTAAAATGGTAGGAGAATTCGAAGGCAAAAATGAGTGGGCGATCATCCTTGGGTCATCTAGCGGACTAGGTTTAGCAACTGCTAAAAAGTTAGCAAAAGAAGGCTTAAATCTATGCTTGATTTATCGCAACCGGAGAAGTGATATTGAAACGATTGAAGCTGAATTTGAAACGATTATCTCAACTAGTAAAGTGAAACTCATTCATTTTAATAAAGATATAGTTAAACCAGAAAATAGAGCATTCATTCTATATCAATTAGCAGAAAATTTACAAGAAACAGGTAAAGTAAAATGCTTAGTTCACAGTATTGCGAAAGGGAATTTAAAACCCATGACGGCCGAAGGAGAAAGAGAATTGCAAAACGATGATTTCCATATTACCTTGGAAAATATGGCGTTTAGTTTATACGATTGGACGAAACATATTTTTAGTAAAAACATCTTTTCAAAAGATGCTCGTATCATCAGCTTTACGAGCGAAGGAAACAAAAAAGCATGGAAAAATTATGCAGCAGTTTCGGCAGCTAAAGTTGCTTTAGAAGCCATTTCAAGAAACATCGCATTAGAATTTGCTACACACGGAATTAAATCAAATTGCATAGAAGCAGGAGTGACAGACACTGCATCTTTCAGAATGATTCCAGGACATGAACAACTAAAAGAATACGCTATCCAACGAAATCCATCCAAAAGACTCACTACACCAGAAGATATCGCTAATGTGGTTTATTTATTGACAAAAGAAGAATCTAAATGGATCACAGGCGTAACGATTCCTGTTAACGGAGGGGAACATTTGAGTTGATTTAGACGCTAGATACTAGACCAATTTTTTTTAGCATCTAAGTGCGAAGCGTTCTAGCATCTCATCTCACAAGAGTTTCAAAAATATCAGATGTTTAGTTATTTCAATATAATTTTGCGTAATATTAGTAAGTCAATACCAACATGGCATTCGAAGAAATAATAGCAAAACTCCCTTACGAACACCCATTCCTTTTTGTGGATGAAATATTGGAAGTAGACGAAAATGGTATTACTGGATCGTATACTTATGATG
>JBNMOV010000502.1:0-3579 GCA_051275765.1 Maribacter sp.
GCATCCAAAGGAATCTGAGGGAAGAATGTTCCTTGTACTTTTCCACTGGCAAAAGCTCCTTGAGCAAGATATAATCCTCCTGCCAAAACAATAGGTACGCATAATGCAGTTAAGAAATTCAAGGTGATTAATTTGAGCAGTGGTGCATACATTTTATCTCTAATGAAAAATAAGAATCCATCCAATGTACGAAGGACGATATTTTTCTTTGCTCCTGCTTGCATTGCTTTGGAATGTGCAACGTGACCAGGCAATATTAATGCTCCTTCTACTAATGAAAATGTCAAGGAAAGGATAACAATCGTAGCCATAGAAGAGAAGAACTCACCTATTGCTCCATCCAAAAAATAGAAGCTACTAAAGGCGATAATCGTGGTGATGATCGCAGCGGTTACAGCAGGAAGGACACTCATCGTTCCTTTGATGGCTGCCTCTTCGCTATCCATTCCTTTTTCATGGAGTTGGTATATATTCTCACTAATGACAATACCATCATCCACGAGAATTCCAATCACGAGTATCATTCCAAAAAGGGAAATAATATTAATACTTTCACCTAGTAATGGAGCAAAAATGAACATTCCTGCAAAGGATACAGGAATGGATAAGGCTACCCAAAAAGCAAGTCGCCAGTTCAGGAACATGGCTAATAAAACCAATACAATAAAGAATCCAGATAGACCATTTTTGATCAATAAACCTATCCTTTGGTTCAAGGCAATAGAACTATCTCGTAGTTTAGTCGCTCGTATAGGATTACCTTCTTTGGCATTATATTCTTCAAAATAATCATTTACATTTCCACAAATCGTCAATATATCTTCTGCCTTGGTATGGAAAATATTGATTACGACAGCTTTTTCGCTATTTATATATTCTCTATTAGGGTTGTCTGACCATTTATCTCTAATGATAGCTACATCTCCTAATCTAATTACACTTCCACCAGTTGCCCTTATTACAATATCTTCTAATTCACTCGCAGAATATTTCTTGTTTTCTGCACGAATGAGTAGTTCTTCCTTTGCTCCTTTGATTGTTCCACCTGTAGTAATGAGGTTGGATTTTTGAACAGCGAATGCTGCTTCTTGGAACGTCATCTGATACTTTCTCAAAGCATCTTCCTTGAAAGCAATTTCTATTTCCTCATCTGGAAAACCACTAACGACTAGATTAGAAACTTCTGCTTGCTCCCTCAATTCATCCTCTATCCTTCTGGCTTCTATTTTCAGCGTTTTGAGATCCACATCTCCACTGATACCATATGATATAGCAAAATCTGTACTTTCTGCTACATATATCGTGGCAGGTTCCATTCCAGATGGAAAAGAATTGATCGCATCTACAGCATTTTTGACATCTTGGATGACATCATTAGCATCATAACCTTTGAGGACTTGTACAGTAACAGAGCCTGCATTTTCTTGAGAGGAGGAAGTAATTTTTTCTACTCCTTCCAATCCCTTGAGTTTTTCCTCTATTTTCAATACGATGCCTTCTTCTACTTCCTCTGGTGATGCACCAGGTAGAATGGCTTGTATATTGATGAGTTTATCCTCCGCTTCTGGAAAGAAAGTGGATTTCATCATGGATGCACCAAATATCCCACCTACCAATAAGGTAAACATTAGCAGATTCGCTGCAATGGGATACTTAATGAAATATTGTATAACGTTCTTCATGCTTAATAATAGAGATGTTGAGATGTTGAGATTTTAAGATGCTTAGATTTCAATATCTCTTAATGTAATTTTTTTGAGCATTTTTTAACACAGTAGCTAGTTCAAGCTTACACCTTGGACTCAAACTGCATTTAATTATTGAGTGGGAATATCACTCCATTTCCACCTTCATGCCCTCATATGCTCCCTTTACTTTCTCTGCCAGTAGCCTAGTATCATTTTTCATTCCTCGTACGATAGCTTTATCATCTTCTACTTTGACGACTTCTACCGTTTGCAGTTTCAATGTTCCACCTTCTATCACATATAGCTTATCATTATCCACTAACCAACTTCTAGGGATTTCAGTAGCTTGTGTAATCGCTGAAGTATTGATCATGGCCCTGAGGTATTGTCCTTCTCTGAGTCCGTTTCCACTCAATCCTATATAAACAGTAGCGGTTTGTGTAGTAGCATCAACTAAGTCGCCAATTCTTTTAACTATTCCTGTCCATGATTTTCCAGAATCATCCGATGTCACTTTTACACTACTTCCTCTTTTTATATAAGCCAAATCTGCAACTTGTACAGCTGCTTCCATTTCGTATTTAGCTGTATTCATTAATGTACCTAATGGCGATCCAGCTCTTACGAATCCACCCTTATTTACACTGGAAGTAGTTAGTATACCATCGAATGGAGCTTTGACTTGGAATTTTTCTAGTCTCACTTCCGCACTTTTGATATTATAAAACTGAGAATGTAGATTCTTAGTAGAAACATAATATTCTTCTCTGTCAGATAGATGTTTTGGAAATGTACGGATAGACTGATTGACATCAAATTTATCCAAATATGCTTTCCAGTTACTGAAACTGGCTGGCATATCTATTTTCATATCCGGCATCATAGCTGTAATAGCTGTATGCAGTTGTGCCTTTTGTGATTTCAAGGCAAGACGAGATTCTACATTTTCAATATCTATCATCACTTCATCCTTGGTGTATCGTGTTCCTATTTTGAAACGCTTTTCCAAAGTAGGCAACATCATACCTTGTACTTCTGCTACAATGTCTGTCTTATCATAAGCACGAAGTCTACCTTGTGCAGAAAACCCAGACTTGATGTTCTTATTAGCAATAGCTAAGGTCTTTACCTTTTTGATAGGAATAACATCTACTGTGGCACTACCAGAAACGCCTGTTTCTTCATTAGTGTCCGCATTTTCTTCTGTAGATTCTTTGGCAGTATCTGCTGTCCACATTTTTACAATGTTGCTGCATATGCCTACTATAGCGATGGCGACGACTATGGAAATAACTGTGGCTATGACTCTTTTCATATCCCAGTTCCCTTTGAAAATACTTTGCTCTTCTTTGGAAGCTTCTTCTTTATTTGCTTGCTGTTCTGTACTCAAAACTATGTGATTTTAAATTCGCTGCAAGTTACGCAGATTAGCGGAATTTAGATATGTTTATGGGATAGAATGGTATGTGATAATATGAATAGCTGAGGATAACATTTTGTTTACGTATGAATGATGTTTATTCTCATTGGATAGTAAAACTTATATAGATGTGGAACTTTATTGAGATTGTGTTAGATTTAGATACTTTTAATAATTGAAATTAAGTAATCCGTCTAAATTATTTATCCCTTAAATCTCTTTATTTAGAGAAATTAGAGTAAAAATAACCTATACTTTATTTTGAACGATTACTTAGGACAAATTAAAACAACTTTTAATAATGAAATTTCAAAAGAAACGCTACTATATCCTTTTCTCCTTCTTGATGGTATTATTAGCTTATATTATGTTTGAAAATAATAGATTTAAGTCAGATAATACGATAATGAGTTACAGCAATAATTTTACGGATAATCAAATAGATACTATTTTTGAAAATCGTTTTACTAA
>JBNMOV010000503.1:0-3572 GCA_051275765.1 Maribacter sp.
TTTCTATTTAGTAATATTAATATCCATAGTAGGATAAGGTATTCCTACACCATCTCTATCGAATGCTTTCTTTACATTTTCATGCATATAGTAATATACATCCCAATAATGCTCACTTTTAGCCCAAGATTTTACTGCAAAGTTCACTGAACGATCTCTAATGCTTCTACAAAAATATCCTCTGGTTTATCATGTAAAACAAGAGGATATTCATCAGCTACTCTCTGGATATAGGCTCTTGCTTTATCGATATCATCTCCATAGCCTATTCCATAAGACATTACTACTTTGATTTCTCCTTGTCCAGATATATTCGTGATAGCAGCATTTGTTATATTACCATTAGGCAATATGATTTTTTTATTATCTAGTGTAATTAGTACAGTATTAAAAATCTGAATTTCTTCTACGAAACCTACACTTCCTTGTATATCCACCAAATCACCTGTACGATAAGGTTTGAATAAAAGGATTAAAACGCTAGAAGCAAAATGTCCTAAATTTCCTTGGAGTGCTAGACCTACAGCAAATGACATTGCTCCCAGTATTGCAATAAATGAAGTGGTATCTGCGCCAAACATTCCTGCCACAGTAATAACCAAAGCGACTTTCAAACCTGTATCCATAATGGATGCCAAGAAAGGACGGAAATCTTTGTCAACGCCTTTAGTTTGTAAGGCTTTCTTTACTAGATTCATGATCCATTTAATGATCAAAAAAACCTATAATCAATGTTAGAATGGCAATAATTCCTGTCTTTGCTATTCCATAAATGTCACCTCCCAATAATTCTGGGATCTTTGTAAAAAAAACTCTTCCATGATGATTTAGTTTTCTCTGTTTAATTGAATAAGATTATTGTCTTAAAAATGTCGGCTAAACCCTTTTTAAAAACACATTTAAGACGGATATTTTGTTGAAAGGAAGCAAAGTTATAAAATAAAAAACGTCAATACTTTTTAAAACAATCAGTTTTTATTATAAAAATGGTTTAAATTAGCTTTCTAATTAATTATGTACTATGGATCTATTTAATACCAAAGTCAATCTTGCATTTGAGGCATTTTATGCTAGGGATTATTTAATGTCTTGCCAAATAATTCAAAACGCATATGTATTATTATTAGAATCTAATGGAAGCATCGTTCCTTCTAGGTATTATATGGAAAAGGGCTTAACTATTATTGAAGAGATTATTCGCTTGCCTGAAATAGAACCTACTGATTATATTACTTCCATTATGGTACAAGAAAGAGCAAATTTTTTTAAAGAAGAAGATAATATTTTTCATTTATGGACAAATGTTACAGAGCAAATAGTGGCGTTATTACAAGATGTTGGAAACCTTATTCAGTATTGGGATGAGTATTTAGGGGGAATGAATCAAAGTCCAAAACCAAGTATTACAGTAGGTATAGATGCTAAGGGTCAATATTCGTTTTTTGAAAATATTTATGCACCTAAAAGTGCGGAGTCTCTAAGGTAGTATATTTGAAAAAATGTCTTTTAATAGGTATGTTTACCAAAGTTTATCACCTCATATAACTATTTTTCCTATTTTTACATATTGCTTAAGTAGATGTAGAGATTTTGAGATATTAATATTTTTAGCTTAGAAATTGATTATCGAAAATATCTTATCTCTCTATTATTCAATTACTTTTGTCCAGTCACCTAAATTAAAATGTAAGATGAAAAAGATAGCAATCCTTAGTTTTTTATGTTGTAGTGTGCTCTTTTACTTTGGTTGTGAGGAGGTTGGTCCTAATATTAATGTAGGAGGTGGAGGAGTAGATCCTGGTACAGATGTTCAGGCAAGAAATATACTAGTAGAGGAGTTTACTGGAGTACGATGTGTCAATTGTCCAGAAGGAAGTGAAGTCATAGAATCATTAAAAGAAGTATATGGAGCTAGGCTCATTCCTATTTCTATACATGCAGGTTTCTTTTCTAATCCATATCCAGAAAGTCTTTATGATTTCAGAACTACTGAAGGAGACCAGATAGAACAATTTTTGGGTCCAGTATCCGCTTTTCCTGCTGCAGTTATTAATAGGAAAATTTTTGATGGAGCAAGTGGACTTGTCGTTGGAAAGAATAGTTGGGCAGGATATATAGCACAAGATGTGGAAACTACAACGCCTGTAGAGATTAATATTTCTAAATCTTTTGATGTAGGAACTAGGTTATTGGATATAACAGTAGATTTGAGTTTTGTTGAGACGGTAAGCGATCCTTTAATGATTTCTGTAGTGATTACAGAAGACAATGTAGAAGATTACCAGCTTGCACCAGCGGGAAAATTACCTAATTATGTGCATAAGCATGTATTCAGAGGAATGATGACGAATCCAGGAGGGAATTCTTTTTCTAATGATACGAATGCAGGGGATTCTGGTTCAGAGGTATTTACTAAGACACTGCCAGAAGCATGGGATGTAAATAAGTGTGAAATAGTAGCCTTTGTTCACTCTGCCACTACTAAAGAGGTTCTTCAAGCTTACACTATTCACATTACTGATTAGATAGAATTGGTCATTTGTATTGCTTACTATTGATTATTCTAAAATAGAACATTGACTTGTAACTAACTGATTTTCAATGTTAATTTTCAATAAAAAAGCATTTTTGAATAATGTCTATTGTATAACAACCTTTTCAAATAAAGTACATTATAAACTAGTTTGTATTATTTATCTACATGATTCACAAATTGTTAGCTCAAATAGAAAAGCCCATCATTACAATAATGATGGGCTTTCAGCTGGGCCAATATAGCCTATTCCAACTATTCAGTTACTCCTTCTACTAATACAGATACTTCATTGTTTAATACTTCAATGAAGCCCATACTGATAGAGAATGTTTTAGATGCGTTAGCATCATCAATGATACGGACTTTACCAGAACCTAAAGACGAAACGATAGGAGCATGGTTTTTCAATATTTCAAATTCTCCTCCGATTCCAGGAACCTTGATAGATTTGATACTTCCTTTGAAAATTTCTTTATCCGGTGTTAGAACAACTACATTCATAATATATGGTATTAACTACTTAAAAGTAGAAATGATTCAATTGATACTAATACAGACACGTATTAGTTTGCTGCTTCAGCCAATATTTTCTTACCCTTAGCAATTGCATCTTCGATACTACCTACCAAGTTGAATGCTGCTTCTGGATACTCATCCACTTCACCATCCATGATCATATTGAATCCTTTGATTGCATCTTGGATATCAACTAATACTCCATCAAGACCAGTAAACTGCTGTGCTACGAAAAACGGCTGAGAAAGGAAACGCTGAACACGACGAGCTCTAGTTACGATTAACTTATCTTCGTCACTCAATTCTTCCATACCTAGGATAGCAATGATATCCTGAAGTTCCTTATATCTCTGAAGAATGATGATTACTCGCTGTGCAGTAGCATAATGCTCCTCACCTACGATTTCTTCAGTAAGGATACGTGACTTAGAATCCAAAGGATCCACCGCAGGGTAGATACCTAGAGAAGCTAGTTTACGATTCAATACTGTAGTTGCATCCAAGTGAGCAAAAGTAGTTG
>JBNMOV010000504.1:0-3564 GCA_051275765.1 Maribacter sp.
CAATGATTCTGTTTTTTCCAATTTCACAGCATTATCAAATAGAGGAGACGTATCTATTTCTTCTACAATGATTGAAAAGGGTAAGATTTTTATCCAATGGAAATCTGAGATGCAAGGTGTTTACTTTGAAATAGAGCATTCTATAGATGGCGAGAATTACAAAACCATTGCTACGCCAGAAGATGTAGTAAAAACATCCAAAGGAACTACATTCCTATTTATAGATGAGGCACCAGAAATTGAAAATTATTATAGAGTATTCTTTATCACACCATCGAGCAATGTAGATTATTCAGAAGCAACATTCGCTAGTCCATTACCAATGGAGCTAACAATAGGAGGCGGATTGAAATAAATCATAAAATACATTTCACTAAGGGATAAATTAGTAGTGGCTGATTTATCCCTTTATTATTTCCTTCAATTTATCTTGAGTAGCCTTCCATTCCTGCTTTTGTTCATAAACATATGGACTAGCAGCACGCTTTTTACAGTCCATTATAGGGCATCTTTCACAAGTCTTATTCACGATAAGAAAAGGAATACTTGGATCGGAAGAATAGCGAACCACTTTCCTCAACCAATCGTCCATAGCTATCCCAAAAGTAACACTGATATCCTTGTCTTGCAATGGTCCAGCAGGAATGGCTAAAGTAGTTACTATATATTCATCTTCTGTACCAAAATACCTTGATTTCTGTACACGAGCAATGACTTTTTCTTCTCCCTTAGCTCTTAATTCTTGTAATTCTTTTAATGCTTTCACAGAAACCCATCTTCTACAATAATGCTCATAAATCTTATTACTATGAGGATGGTGACGCTGATTCAAGTGCAATACTTTATCAATGGTATATTTTTCAGAAAGCGGTTCTGTACGTACTCGAATAAAGAAGAGTTGTTTTAATTGAAAATATTTAGGCAAAATATTAGTCAATCGATGGACGAACATTTCTGGTGTTACATTGTAGCTTTTTAAAATTTTAATCAAGACATCCCCATCCCACTTTTCACGACTACAAAATTTTTCCACTTCTTTTGCCACCTTATCCTTATTCATCATCATGGCAGTGGAGAAATAAGTTACCTTAAAATTGCTCAATACTGGCTCAAAAGATTTAGGCGAACGGAGAGGAGCAAAATATGGTCTTTCCTTTAATTCTAAGTACCTATAACCCAATTCTCTCCCTAATAAAAGGCTCAGTTGTGCTTCACTTACATTCTTTTGTATCAGTAACTTATTCTGCTTTTTTACAAAAACAGAATGTACATTTTTCAATTCTGGATACTCAGACAGTTCTACTTTATCGACCTTGCATTTATATTCCTTTAGCAGGATGTTTTCTAGATCTTTAGAACTCACCTTATCTGTATATAACTGATGTTTATTTTTGAATTCAGCAAGTTGTAATTCTATTTCATCAAAGAAATTATAATGTAATTCCTGATAAGCTCGCATAGCTCCAAAATAAAAATTATCTTCCTGAAGAGCATAATTTCTTGATAATTCAACCAACGTAGAGATAAATGCTCCTACTCTTGCTGGAGCTTTGGAGATCATTTCCACTACTTTTTGTAATTCTATTCCAAAGAGATCTAAAGGTAATTCGCTCAAAAAATTAGAACGAAGCAGTTCTCCTACAGGAAGTAAAGCAGGATTGAGTTCAAATGATGTAAGAATATCTGGCTTGACTCCAAATGTTTTCGCTAAGATATTTATCTTATCATTCTTTGGATATTTCTTCCCTTTTTCTATTTCATTTAAATACGAAATAGACATTCCTGTCTTTTTTGATAACTCAGAGAAGGACAGTTTGTTAGCTGTCCTAAACTCCTTTATTTTAAGGCCAAAAAATATCCGCTTATACTGTTTTTCCATATATCAGCTCTAGGCTTCTTTTTTTCTAATTTTTGTGAATTTTCGCTGAAAGATATAACTATTTTCATTAATAGTTATTTCATATAGAGGATTATATAAAAAGTGTTTTTTTGCTAAACGATATACATTATTAGTCGATACTATTTTAGATCATAACGACAAGAAAAGGAATTTCAACGAAATTGCACTTCGGTATCTAGGAAAACAAAGGACTTTAGGGATTAAGTTGCTGAACAACTTCCATATATATTATAACATTACAAAAACAAACATAAGTACTTATACTAAATTACTTCACCATGTTGTGTACTCACACAACATAAATTGGGTAGTGAATTAATCTAGATAAGGACATTCTTATTTTTTAGATATAGAAAGGGGGGTATCTAATAGAAACTGTGAATAACATTAATATGATAAAGAGAGATTATATTCTCTATTTGGAAGATGATAAAATTGACGCTATCAGATTCTCTGCTGTATTGAAAAATCTAAATTTCAAAGAAGATATTGTTATCCAGCCAGACGGAAAAGATGGGATAGAATGGCTATCTAATCATCGTACGTTGCTACCCAAAATCATAATACTAGATCTCAATATGCCTAAAATGGGAGGGATGGAATTTTTAAATTTCATTAAGAAAGAAGAACGCTTCAAAAAAATACCTGTTATTGTACTTACGTCATCAGACAACAAACTTGACATTCAGGATTCTTTCGAAAATCAAGTCGCTGGATACATGGTTAAGCCTGCTACAGACAAAGATTATGAAGAAGTCATCTGTCTAGTAAAAGAGTATTGGGACAATAGTGTTATTGGTCATTTTTAATTATTGTAACTTTCTGTAGTGTATGTTAGAAATTTATGCTCAATTCTAGAATGGTAGTCAAATAATTTTGTACTTTCATTTTAGCATGAATATACTCTATATTGAAAATGATATAGTTGACATTAAAAATTGTCAATTGCTTCTTTCTAGCACGATACACCATCTTAAAATTGTACCTAATTTTGAAGAATCTATACCTTTGCTACTTAGTGAGGATATAGATTTTGTTATTTCTAGTAGGAGTATTGGTGCGAATCGTTTTTCTAAGTATTGGGAATATTTCTTTGGTATGCCATGTTTTATATTACTCAATCAAACTGATAATCTACTTCAAGAATTGTTATCCCCTCCTCTAGCTATTTACCAAAAGCCTTTCAAGAAGAAACAACTAGACGAGATATTTGAAATAATGTCATCTTTAGAACAGCGGCCCAATCTCAATTATGCAGAAAACATATCGATAGGAGATCCTGATTTACGTGAAGAATTAGTGTTGTTATTGAAAACACAATTTATATCAGCCTCCGAAAAAATACCTTACCTTTATCAAGATAAGAATTGGAAGGAGCTTATTCAAATTGTCCATAAGCTGATTAGTAAGTTTGCTATTTTGGCTATGAGTGATTCATTTTCCTTTTTTAACAATACAGAAAAATACCTCCGGGATGGCTTCAATCTAAAGCCATATGCTAATGCTCGCCTGTTGGCGGATATTAGAACGGGAATAGATTTTATTAATCATTATATAGAACTGAATGAATTGCATAATAGTTGATGATGACATCTTTTACTGCAAAACGCTCACCGCATTTTGTAAAAGATTGGGATTGAACCTTAAGGGGACATATTCGGATC
>JBNMOV010000505.1:0-3564 GCA_051275765.1 Maribacter sp.
AAATAGCAGATTCTAGTCGATTAGAATTTACATAATTTCTGAGTTCATCTAAGATGAAAGAAAGTTCTTCTGTTTTAGAAGAAATATTAGGAATATACGTCCATTTTTGAGCTTGATGAAATTTCTTTTCTTCATCAAATTCAGTATTTTTAATTTTTATGATAGGTCTAGAAGAAGTCGTAGAATGATCGACTTGATTAAAGGGTTTGATCACAACACCTTCGATTAGATTATCCTTTAATTCTGGTAGTTTTAATTGTTTTGGAATGCTAGAATTTATTCTAGTATCGAAATCTAGAACGTCTCCAAATTTTCCAATAAATAATGCTTCTGCATGAAAAATATTATGTTTTTCAAAATAGGAAAGAGCTGCTTCATAATCCAGATAATATTTAGAATCTGTATCATCAATTTCTATAGCGATATCAAATGCACAAAAATGAATGTCTGGACTGTAATAAACGCCTGTTTGTATAGCTTGGATATTTTCTGCTGCATTTACATCTGGATGAGGATATTTTCCACCAAATAATTCGCCATAAATGATATATTTACTCGCTTCTATTTGAGTACTTAAATCTTCGAAGAGCTCAAGAATCTGATCTTCTATCTGATTCACAACAAGTTGAAAACCAAAAAAGTCATCATTCCAAGATAGATAGTCCTTTCTTTTGGCATATTTCAGGGTTTTATCTTCATAAATAAAACTGAAATTAGCTCCATGAACTTTCTCTGTAACAACCCATTTTAATTTTTCCATTTTGGAAAAATCACTACCAGTCAGTCCTAGTTTTTTTAAACTATTGGACATTTTTTCATATCCCGAAAATTCGCTCATTATTATTGATTTTATACTAAAATGAGTAACAGAGATATTTGAGAAATAGTTTCTTCTACTAGCAGTAAAAGATACTATCTTCTTTTTAAGAATTTCAATGTTTCCATTCTATCATTATATTGGATAGTAATGAAATAATAACCATCCGCAAACGAACTCATCTCTATATTTTTTGTCTGAATCCCTTTTGGATAAGATTCGCTACTGCTATGAACTATTTTACCCAAGTGATTTAAAATATTCACCTGAATTTCTTCATTTTGGGTTTCAAATTCTATGTTCAAGATACTTCTTATAGGGTTGGGATATATTTGGGTTGGTTTAGTTTTATTTTCAATTGTTTCTGTGCTTGTAGATTCTCCTGCAGAATCAATTATAGTCCAACCATAGGTGTTAATAAGTATGTTTCTTGCTTCTTCTCCATTATTATATGTCAAATTAGCGGCACCTAATGTTAAATTAATTGGGACATTTTCTAAGAATGCCCAACCTATTAGAGTGTTGTCATAATTCATATTGGATAAACCTGAATCGTCTAACATATTCATTAGATTATTCGTTGAGTTAGTAATACTAGAAATATCCCAATTACCCAAATTCTGATCAAAGGATTCTGCATTACTAAACATAAAATTCATACTGGTAACATTGGATACATTCCAACTACTTAAGTCACCATTAAAATATGGATTATTAGAAAACATTGCTGCCATACTCATTACATTGCTGACATCCCAGTTACTTATATCGCCATTGAAAGATCCAGTATTGAACATAAAACTCATACTTGTTACATTACTGACATTCCAGTTGCTGATGTCTCCATTGAAAACAGAATTACTACTAAACATAGCACTCATGTCAGTTACATTATTGACATCCCAATTACTTATATCGCCATTAAAAGATTCGGCACTGCCAAACATATAGGACATATTGATTACATTGCTGACATCCCAGTTACTTATATCACCATTAAAAGATTCGGTATCCAAAAACATTCCTGCCATACTCGTTACATTGCTGACATCCCAGTTACTTATATTGCCATTAAAAGATTCGGCTCTCCAAAACATACCAGTCATATCAGTCACATTACTGACATCCCAGTTATTTAAGTCACTATTAAAATAAGGACAATATTCAAACAGATTAATCATATCGGTTATATTACTGACATCCCAGTTATTTATGTCGCCATTAAAAGATGAATTATAAAACATATCTCTCATACTAGTTACATTGGATAAATCAGGAATATCTGTAGCATTATAGGTTAAATTAGCTGTGAATGCAAAAGCCAATTCCATGCTACTCCATTGAATATCACCCCATTGTTCAATAGACATTAGTTTTTCGGCATCAGTATTTGAAGAGGAATTCAGATGAATTCTTGGAAATTGACCTTTTATAGCGATGGTATATGTACCAGAAACACCATAATTATGTGTTGCATCCCCTGCTAATCCAAATTCATCATAAATTCCATCACCATTCCAATCCACATCATAGTTATAGCCTCCTTCTTCTGTTGAGATAGTAATAGATGTATTATTTGAATCGCCATAATTATCTGTTTTCCAAGTGGTAATAAAAGGTGCTTGTGCAGCGATATTCCCTATAATAAACAGATTGGTAAAAATAATAGTAATAAACGTTTGTTGTAAATTTTTCATTTAGGGTAAATTTTATAAAATAATTTTAAAGTTTTCTTTTTAAGAAAAGGGAAATTTTCTGATAAAAAGACTTCCTTAATATACTATTTTGTTTTAGGAAATAATGAAAAATACTTACAATAATTTTGTTTTTGTCTTTTAGTAAACACAGTGAGATAGTGGGAGAGAATTTAGAATCTAATATCCATCGTATACCATAGCTAAAAAAGAGAAGCCACAGGATTATAAATCCTGTGGCTTCTCTTTTTTAGCTATAATTATAGTCTACATCTTCCTAATTCTATTCAATCCAGCTTTGGCTTTACTATGCAGCCCCGTTTTATATTGGTCTGGAGACATATCTAGGCATTTGTTATAATAGATTCTAGCAGCACTATATTCACGTAGATTTTCCTTAATTGTACCCGCTTCCAGTGCTGCACGACAAGCGAAATAATAACCTGAATCCTCACCTATTCCTATCGTTGTATTATAAGCAGTAATAGCTTGTTCGTGTTTTTTGAGTTCTTGTAGGATTCTGCCTTTTCTATATTGGAATTCTAGTTTTTCTGCTGGAGTATTGAAGCTATTATCTGAAAGAGGGCTGAGTACTTGATTAGCTTTGATCAATAATCCTCCATCAAATAATAAGCGAGCCTTGAGTAAATTAGCATTTGGCATAATACTGCTTTTAGCTTCTTTGAGGGCATTTTTGTCGCCATCTATATCTGTTTTTCCTTTAGTAAGGACTTTTGTCATATTCTTTTTGTAGCCAGTATGATTGCCTTTTAATAGCTCGAACCAAGCAATTCTTTGATAGCATTCCTTAATATAATTTCTACCATTGAAATTCATGACATATTTATTGAGATAAAAACCTGCGTCCCTATCTTGGCGATAGAGTTTAGAGAGTCCTAGCATATAATCCATAAAATGGAAAGGGTGGTATTGACTACCTGTAGGTTTGTTTTCTAATATTCGAATGGCCTCGTCATTTCGGCCTGTATGCTGAGCTACACTAGCTTGTGCGAAAGAGATCAGCGGATTTTTGGAAGCATCCAATGAAGCAGA
>JBNMOV010000506.1:0-3562 GCA_051275765.1 Maribacter sp.
CTTTTCTTTAGGCTTGCCTCTATATTCATCATCTTGCGAACGAGTAGTCAATTCTCCACCTATAGAATTTCTAGCTTTCGCACTATTTTCCGATTTTTGCCAATCTGCTTGAAATAGCGTAAAATTACTTTTCCAATCCAAAGAACGCGTAAAAGTCTTAGTAGCACCAGCCAAGAAAATAAGTCCTAAGATCATCAAAACGCCAGTAAACTGCCCAAATCCAACGATTTCTTTCGCTCCACTCATTTTTTTAGCTAAATGATACAAGCCTATCGCAAGGACAAAACAAAAACCAATAGAAGGCATAAACATGAATCGTTCTGCCATATTCACACCTATCGTCAGTGGAAGATTGGATACCAAGAAAAGAGAGATTAAGAAGAAAGCGATTCCGTATGCGAAATGTTTTCTAGTCAAAACACCCCATATTCCCACCGCAATTAATCCTGCGTAAGCCAATATAGAAAGCATGGCAGAAGAATCCTTCAAAGAAGTAATTGGAATAGCGTAAGGATAGTAATCGTGTGTTAATTGATTAGGAAAAATGAGAAGTTTAATATATCGACCTAGCGTGTTGAAGATAGTTCCGTATTTTTCGTCAGGATTGAGTTCTATCCATTGACTTCCTTGTAATTTGAGATAAGGATTATTCATGAGTTCCATGGATTTTCCTCCACTAGTGGCATCTCCCAAAACGACTTGTCTTAATATCATGAATGCAGCAAATGCGATGACAAATGGAATCATTTGCATAAGGGATTTAGCGATGTCTATTTTTCTAAATACATAAAAAGAAATCGCTACTATTGGAATGAAAACAACGGCCATTTCCTTAGCCATCAATGCCAAGAAAAACAATACCCCAGCTATAGCCATCTCAGCTATATTTCCTTTTTTATCAAAAGACCTCAATGAAAAATATAAGGCTGAAAGACTAAGGAATAAGGTCATGATTTCATCACGTCCTTTCACATTAGCTACGACTTCTGTATGAATAGGATGAATAGCAAAAAGCAAAGCTGTGACGAATGCCACGAAATAAGCATAAGGTTCATAGCTAGAAGAATGCAGCATTTTCAATAGTACGATGAACAACAAAACCACTGTCAAACTATACCATAAAACGTTCATGAAGTGGAAAAGAACAGGACTTTCATTTATTTGCCAACCTAATGCAAACATAATAGGCGTAAGTGGCCGATAACGTCCGCCTTCTACTAAGTTCGCTTTCCCTTCTACCTTGAAAAAACCACGGAAGGTATCGTATTTTAATAGGCTTCCAATATCTCCAGCCTTAGTGAAATCATTTTCTGTGATAACAATGGCATCATCCTGTGTGAATTCATGTCCTAGCGTCCCTGCATAAATAAGAAAACTCACCACAAACAAAACGGCACAAAGCAATTTTGTATTTGTGAAATAAGAAGGAAAACCTACTTCAACTTTAGTAGTAGGTTTATCTTGCTTTTTCTTCTTGGAATTGCCTTTCTTTTTTGCCATGATAATGAAAGTCTGGTTTTGAGTTTGAAAGATAGTATGAAATTAACATTCTTTCAAATTACAAGACAACAAAAGGATCTTCTATTCCATAACTGGCCCAATCTGTTCCTGCTTTTATATTAGAAATAGGGATGCTCATATCTCCAATAGGTAATTGATGCTTAGTCGCTATTTTAGCTCCAGTAGGCAATGTAATCCAATCTTCCCAACTCGTTTCCAAGCCACCAATTGGAATAATATTAACCCACATTTGCCATGATTTAGGTAAGCCTTTTTCATCTAATATCCATAGATAAGAATCTCCTGGCGTTATTCCTCCAGATGAATAAGAGACCAATAAGGCATCTTCTCCATCTTTTGTTTTTACTAATTTTCTAGATACTCCTGGATCATACATTTTTACAACAGGATTCAACCAGTAAGAATCATTGAGGAAAAAATGCCATGCTTCTTTGATGAGTTCATCTGCTTTCGTAGCATCTGTGATTTCTGTTCCATTTTCCCAAACTTTACCCTTAACAGTATTTACATCAAAAATAACCTTATAATTTCCCCATTCTGTTTGTGCAAAGTGACGTTTTTTATCCCAAAGATGATTGTGTTCTCCTGCGAATGTAAAGCTGACGACATGAGTCGTATCCCAAGCAGGCTTGTCGATGGCTGCGAGCATTTTTTGTGCTAGATTTTCTGCTTGTTCGCCTTCCGTTCCTGTAGGTAATTTTTTATTGACAATAAAGAAACCTATGACTAGAAGTAACATGATTCCTAGAAGAAAGAAACCTAGTATTTTTAGAAATTTTTTCATGTTGAATTTTATTTATAAGATACTTGAAAATGATTGACGCTGTTTAGAATCTAGTTCTAAACAGCGCCAATATACGAAACACTATTTATTTTGCTTTGTTGAAAAGAATATTATACCAAATATGGATTAGGGATAAGAAATAAATAAACGATACCACTTATAACGCAGGATTTTTACTTGCTAATAAGGCGAAAAACGCAGACATAGCCGTAGCTATGGCGAGTATTTTCAACGAAGTTAGCAAACAAAAAGGCAAGTTAGAATGTAGCGTTTATTTGTTTCTCGTCCCTTAGTGTAACTACTTATTTCGATCTAGCATCTACATACGCCCTCAAATCCTCTAATTGCTGATCTGTCATTTTATCCATAGAATACTGTGGCATATATGCACGTTTTCCAGCAGAAGTTGGAGCACCATATCTAGTCACTTGATAAATAGAATATCTATCGTATTTAGGAATATGCCTTTTTAGGTGTTGAAAGGTCATTTTGGAATCATCCAATTCATACATGGAATATTTTTTTCCTTCATGACAGTGCATACAGCCCAAGTCGTAAATCGATTTTCCATTTTCTGGATTTCCTGTGATATTGGCATAACCAGCCTTGGCATCTTTTGGTGTATATCCGAATTTAGCAGGAGCAGATGCTCTATACTTAGATTTTAATAAGGATATGATTTCTTTTCCATCAGCATCTCCAGCAGATTTTACTTTCGTAAATTCTTCCTTTGTCAGATCTAAATCTTTCATTTTCAATTCTAATGACCAGAAATAAGCCAAAACTGCATCGATTTCCCATTTCTTCATTGGTCGTCCTTGAGCACATTCTACTGCACAGAGTTGGATGGCTTCCTTTAGATCCTTATTTGATGCTACAATCCTAGGATTGCCAGCATATTTTTTCTGATAATCATCATTATAAAATGTACTTCTATTGACAACACCATAGAAACTGGTTCCTTGTAGGAATGGAAGATTATTTTCCTTGCAATAATCTAATTTGGCTTGTGCATCCATTGTAGCTAGATCTCCTTCGTCTTTGACTACATTATGGCAGGAAGTACATTTGAAATGCTTGCTTTGTGTTCTTGTTCTTTTTCCAGAACTACTTTTAGTTTTTCCTCTCAACACCAAATCTTCTCCCTGTTGAATCATCTCAGGAGTTCTGTTATTCAGGGCATGATTAGGAGGAGCTTCTCCAAAATGTTCCAAGACTTGCCAGATTGGCGTTTCCTCGTCTACCGTGAAATTATCT
>JBNMOV010000507.1:0-3557 GCA_051275765.1 Maribacter sp.
ATTATTTTGGAATATGGCGAGGCATTTTTTGACAGCGTAGCCTTAGCTACGGTGGAGAAAAATAACGATGTCCAAATTTCAAAAGAAGCCATCAAAACTTAAGATTACTTACTTTACAGTGTACTAGAGAGTAAGCAATAAATAAACTACCTAAATTAACAAGTCAAAGTGGATGAGTTCTGTTTTCTTATTCCCTTACTAACGAAAATGTTAGGGGCTCTTTGATCTATAACGTATGTAAAATTCAAATATCCCCCAAATTGGGTATATACAGTTTTCTTCTTACTCCCTATCTTGAGTTTATTTCAAAACCATCAAACCATCACATTTATGGGCTTTTTAGATAAACTTAAAACCATTGGCAGTAAGAAATCAGATTTACATGACGAATGGGATGATTTTAAGAACAGTATTTTAGATAAACTCAAGGACAAGGGTTTGAAAATAAAACTGAAAGGAGGTGATTTTGGACGCAAGATCGATCTCCTGACCAAAAACATCAATATCCTTAGTACACCTAGCGAAAAAGGCAAACTCAAGTTCCTCAAGGAAATGAAGAAGTACGATAGGGATATCGATAAGGTGTACAAAATGTATATGGGAGAAATCGAGGAAAATATAGGTGCTTATGAAGATCATGATGATGATGAAATCGGAGAACTTCTTAATGAACTCAAAGACCGTTTAGATGATGTGAAAAATGGTCTTGATGGCAAAGTGGAATCTATACTAGATATTATAGATAGTGATTTTGATACAGCTATGGAAGAAAGTGATCTGATGCACAAAAAGAAAATCAAACCCATGATTCTTCTTCAGCATAATATTGGTCCTCGTTTATTAGGTGAACTAACCAAAGAGGAAAAAGCATATATTGAAATTGGTGATGTAGACGTTGAGATCATTATAGGAGATCCAGATGTCTTAATCAAGATGGACGAGAATTCTTTGGAAAAACAAAAAGCCACAGAAGAAGCCAATTTTAATCGCATAGCTGATGAAATAGCTGTTGAACTAAAACGCCTTATCGCTGAATATAAACTCAATCCTGAAAATGAGGATGTTTATGAAAAGGAAATGGATGACATCATCAAAATCAAGATAAAAGAGGGTATAAAACGAGCAATAGACGAACTATCCCGACTAGTAGATGTCCGTGCCAGTTACAAAAAATACAAAATTAAGGCGGCTGTTGATATTACACTTAATGTGGCAGGAATCATAGCATCTGTATCAGGTACAGTTATGGCACCCATCACAGGTGGTGCTACAGTAGTTATTGGCATGATAGGTCTATTCAAAAGTGCTGTCAATCTAGGTAAAAAAATAGGGAAACTCTCCTTAGAAGCGGAAGAAATGATAGCTCGGGTTTATGATAATCTTAATACTCTGAACGAACGATACCAAACTGCTTCTCGTAATAAGGTGGGAGCATCTGAGATGGGAGTCACACTTGCCAATGCCATTGGCGGAGAAATGTTTAATACCATCAAGGAAGTTAAGTCTGATTGTTCCCAAGTAGGGGATAAGATCAATGGTTTGGAAGTAAATGCTGGTAGTCTTGCCAAAAAATTAGATGCCCTTTTGGATGCTCAGGAAGACTATCGAAAAGAACTTCGTAAAATGGAAACTCAGGTAAAAGACTTTACTCCAAAACAAGCTAAAGCCATCACAAAATTATTCACAGCCTTGGATAGCAGTTATGAAATAGTGAGTGATCAAATAGGAGAGGTCATAAAAATGGGTAAGCGAGTAAATGATGGTCGTACAAAACATGATGAACTTACTAAGAAAGTAGCTATTCTAGCTAAGCGAGAACCTACTTGGGCGAAAGTGAGCGAAGTTGTCATCAATGCTGCTGTAGGTGTGGCGTTTATTACTGCTGGCAATGTTGGGGGACCAGAGGCTTATTCTTTCGTGGGAATAGGAAAAGACCTTGCTGATAATATTGGTACAGGTTTAGATGTGTTTGGAGAACTCAGAACTATTGTAGAAGAAGTTGCAGAATTAGTAGAATGATAAAATAGCTCATTTTTAATTTCTTAATAGAGTAGGCAATTAATAATGTACGCAAGATGGCGTAGGATTTTTTTCTTTTGACGATTTATAAATTCTTAGCATAGCCATAGCTAAGGTAATAATTTCTAAAGAAGTCAAAAGGTAAAAAGAGAAGTCAGATGCGTACATTATTATTTTCTTATTCCCTTACTAACGAAAATGTTAGGGGCTCTTTGATCTATAACATATGTAAAATTCAAATACCCCCCAAATTGGGGATATAAAAATATGATAATCCTCTTTATTTTTACAAAGAATTGAGACATATCCCAATTTATGGTTTCTCAGACTGAAATCAACATCTAATTATATCAGAATCCAAAACCACTATGGCACAAAAACACATTTTGCCTCGAAACATACATAAGAAGACCAAAAGTAAAAATGTATACATTACAGAGTTGCAGAATATGTGTGCCGACATTTGTAAAGAAGGGACACAAGGAGAAAGTGAATTTTTTATTCTAATAGATATCAATCTATTAGATGAACAGGGTGGTGCCGAATTTACAGAAGAAGATGTACTGATACTTGACAACATCAAACGTACCTATTGGCGTCAATGGCTGTTGAAATTACAGATTCCAGAGGGAAGCGGAATTACAGAAGGAACTTGTACTGTTTTCAAAAGACCCAACGGGAAAGAAGGGCCAAAGTTTTTTATAAAGATTAATGGAGAAAGCGAAACCGTTATTAAGGCGATCCTTAAAAAACGGGAGACTCCTATAAATTTTGAAAAATTGAACACCGCAAGTATCGCTAAGGAACTGCGAGGAAAACAATTATTCAAAGATGGCAGCATAGAAGTAGGGAGCAAAGTTCCTAGCGATTGGGGAATAGCTAATGAACAGATTTCTGATGACGATGACGATTTACTCAATAAGATAAAAGAGGGGATAGGTGATTTTAAAAAGATAAACCCAGAGGACGAACCTGCCCAGATAGAAAAATTGGATGAAGTTTGGGATTTATTAGAAGCAACTTACCCCAAATTCAAGGATATGCCGCCAGTATTAGAAAAAATTAAACGGAGTATAGAACGAAATTATCAACAAATAGAAGACGAAGTAAAAGATGAGACAGAGGAAGCATTCAATGCCTTCCAGAATCGTGAAATTGCAGGATATTTTGAAGGAGATAAGGGTAAATCTAAAGCAATAAGTGAACTTAGGACAATAAGGGAATTCCTCACTAAATGGAAAGAATCCGAAGAAACTTTTAAAACCTGTAAAGTAAAACCTCCAGAAAATTGGTCTGCTGCATTGAGAAATATGCAAAAAGCAATACAAGAAGAGGTCTTACAATATTCTAGTGCGGAAGGAACAAATACGAGTGGAGAAAAGGAACTCCATAAATATATCAAAGCATTCAAAGCAGTAGATAAGGAAAAAGAACCAGAACAAATAAAGGCTTTGGATGAGGCATGGGATTACTTATATCCAGACGAAAAACTACGTACTGGTGTTCGTCCTCAAGTAGCTGAAAAAGTAAAAGAAACC
>JBNMOV010000508.1:0-3544 GCA_051275765.1 Maribacter sp.
TATAAAGCTATATCTATTGTATTCCATTCTTTTATTTGTTCTATTTCTGCTTTAGGAACATCTGGATATGCTGTAATATTGGTATGATTGAGATGCAATATATTAGGATTTATGATCCAATTCATACGCTGGCATAAAATATTAATATCCTCATTAAATGATTCTAAAAAACCAAAGAAAAACAATTCTTCTAAAGTAATTCCTTTTAAAAATTTACTCATTTTATTTTGCGTTTCTTCTTTCGCTGCATATTCTAGTAAAGGTTCATTTATCCTGTGTTTATTGGGCAAATAAAGTTCTTTGTAAAAATTAGGATGCTTGGATTTTTCTGGATTTCTTAGATTTTTAATAAAAAAACGATAATTAGATAATACTCTTTCTACAGGATCTCTTAACCAGCAGATGATTTTAACATTAGTATTAAAATGGATTTTTTTTATTTCAGAATAATACAAATGACCATGTAATACTTTTGTTTTATTGTTTAAATAATCCTGTAATTTACCTTTTTTCAAATGCCGTCTTTTAATAGAGATACTGACTTGTTCCCCATAAATTTGTTCTAGTATGGCATAGAATGTAGTTCCGCCTGTTTTGGGAATATGAATGGAAATTAGCTCAATCGGAGGATATTCCTTTTCTGATTTTTTTAGCCAATTCATATACTTCATAATCTGCTTTGTTCAATTGTTTTATTCGATCTAAAGTTACATCATATTTTACTCTTTTTTTATTTTCTGTTTTATTAAAATTAAAAGAATGATAAGCTTTCCAATTGAGCTGTTCTGCAAGTAAATCCATATCTTTTTCATATTGAGAAACCAAACCAATAAAAAATAAATCTTCTAGTTTTATTCCATCCAAAAACCTACTTATTTTATTCTGATTATTTTCATCCGCAGCATATTCTAATAAAGAACGATGCAGATTCATCATAGCCATTTCCAAATGAGGTTTTTCTTGTAATACTTGTTTCCATATACTACTCAGATAATGATAATTAGATATGACTCTTTCTCCAGGTTCTCTAAACCAAGTAATCACTTTAATACCTTTTACGATAGGAAATGTAGTAATTAAATTACGATAAGAAAAATGTCCATGTATTACTTTAATGTGTTGAGGCATATCATGTATGTGCTGTTGTTTTTCATTGAAAAAAACATCTCCATTTTCTTTGATATCCAAGCGAAGAACATGTTTTTTACCATATATTTTACAGAGGGTATGACGAAAGGACGTACCTGCCGTTTTTGGAATATGAATAGAAACTAATTCCAACTGAGATATAGATGATTTTTTTCCTATCTTGTTTTTTATAAAACGAAGCATTTCTTTTTAATAATTAATTGAATGATTTGGATTGCATCTTTCCCTCGTTCTGGAAATACATTTCTTAGGAATATACTTTTTGAAGTATATGGAATCAGTAGTGGAAGTTTGCCAATAGAAATATCCAATACTCATCCTAATCAATCATATGAATTCACAAAAACACATCTTTTACCAGATGAAATCCCTGCGTTATCTCCCGAAGATAAGATAATTTATATTGTCAGGAATGGTATGGATGCCTTGGTTTCCTTAGCACATTACAGAAAGGATTTATTAGAACCATATACCTCTTTTGAGAATAATTTATTGGAATGTATCGTGGCTCCGGGAGGAAGCCATTTTGGAGGCTGGTCTGAAAATATACGACAATGGAAAGACAAGGCTGATATTATCATCCGTTTTGAAGATCTCATTAAAAATCCTGCGAAGGAAGTGGAAAAAATAACTTCCATTTATCATTTGCCAAAAGGAGATTGGACAAAACTACCTACGTTTGAGGATTTGAAATTAGGTATGCCAAAATATGCTCCTTCTGCTACTTATTTTGGAGGGAATAATGCCTTTTTTAGAAAAGGAAAAACAGGAAAAGGGAAAGAAGAAATACCAGCTTATCTTTTTTCTCTTTTTGAGGAAGTTCATGGAGAAGTGATGGTGGATTTGGGGTATTCACCCCCTACTAACCTCCCCAAAGGGGAGGAGGTTGTAGAAAATTCTTCCTCTTCGGCGAGGTTAGGAGAGTTTATTATAAAAAAAATATTAATAGACGCAACAAAACTAAGACAAGCACAAAAAGATGGTACACAAAGATATTTAGAAGAACTTTTAGGGGCGATGAGGTTTATACAAGGAGCAAAATCAAATCCTAGTTTAGAGATAGATTTATTTGTTGGATGGGGAGTAGTCGTGCCACTGATTGCTGTATCGGATGAAGGAAAACCTGTGAAACCAAGTAAATTATATAAAGTATTTAAGTATGTTTTAGCTTGGCGAAGTAAGCTGGATGATATGATCTTGTGGAAATACATTTCAAGGGTTTATTATAAATTACCATTTTATAAATTATTCAAAAAAATCCACCAGCACCTAGCAGATATTCCTAAAAAAAGGATATTAGATAAATATGATTTAATACACATTCCACTTCCTCAGCATGTGCCTTTTTATAAAGCTTTTGAGAAACAACTATTAGTAACTGTTCATGATATTTCTCATGTTTTATTTCCTGATTATCATACTTTGGAAAATATAGAATTAGCAGAAAAGGGAATGCTATTGGCAAAGAAAAAAAACGCTAAATATATCGCTATTTCCAAATCAAGTCAAAAAGATTTTCAAACTCAATATGATTTAAATAAAGAAGATTTGCACTTAATTTATGAAGCAGTAAATCACAATTTTTTCAAAGCTCATGCTAAAAAAGAAAACATTAAAAAGATATTGAAAAAGTATCATCTTCCCAATTCATCTTTCTTCTTTTGTCTATCTACATTAGAACCTCGAAAAAATTTAAAAAACACGATATTAGCTTTTCAAAAATTATATGATTTATCTAATAAAGATGTAATACTTGTGATTGGAGGTGGAGTAGGATGGAAGGAAGAAACTATATTTGAGGATATTAATTTAGAGGATTATCCCATATATTTCACAGGACATATAGCAGACGAAGATTTGCCTATATTGTATGCAGTAGCGATAGGTTTTTGCTATGTTTCTTTTTATGAAGGATTTGGATTGCCTATTTTGGAGGCGATGAGTTGTGGAACTGCTGTTATTACTGGGAATAATTCATCTATGATAGAAATTATTGGGAATGGTGGATTATTGGCAAATCCTCACGATATTTATGATATAAAAAAGAAAATGGAATTACTATATATTGATAAAAAAAATCGAGAGGAATTAGAGAAACAAGCATTGGAACAAGCTTATACTTTTTCTTGGTTAAAAACAGCATTACAAACTATAGATTGCTACGAAAAACTGATATAATATGAAAATAGCCATCCTAGCAGATCCTTTGGATAATCAGAATGCTGGAGTACACGTATATACTCGCCAATTGATTGATGCCTTAGCTCATTTAGATACGACTAATGAATATATTTTAATACGAGAAAATAAAGAAACGAATTTACCTTTCCAACAATATTCTATTCCTAATGTCAGACTACCTATTGGATTTGGAACGATTCGAATGTTTATTCTC
>JBNMOV010000509.1:0-3527 GCA_051275765.1 Maribacter sp.
TAATTTTAGTCTGAACGAGGCGGAGGTTCACGATTTTAGCCATAGCTAAATGAGTGGTTCTCTAACGAAGTGCAGGCTAAAAGGACGCAAAAATACTCGACACTATTAACTTGACTGACTACTAAGCTACGGTTGAAGGAAATAACGCAGTAGATTTTTAAAAGGTCGATTTGGCTGTAATCAATTATTCGTAATAAAGTCTAATATCAACAAATTAAAATATAATGAGAAATCTATTATTCTTCTTCGTAATAATTCTGATCAAAAAACTGAATACCTAATCAAGCATGTTGAATGGAGAAATAATACAGATTTCAATTTAAACTAGCGGTTTCATAGTCTTAATATAGTAGTTAAACACAAGTAATATATCCGCTATTTTATAGGATAAGCCGTATAACAGCGTCATAAAAACAAAATAATGCAAGCCATCATTACTACTGAAAGACTAGTCTTACGCACTTGGAAAGAAACGGATTTCGCACTCATGGCAGAAATGAACATGGACGAGGAAGTCATGCGATATTTCCCTAGTACACAAGGATTAGAAAAAACAAGCAGTTTCTGTCAGCGAATGAACCAGCAATTTAAGGAAAAGAAATATTGTTATTTTGCTACAGAAATTTTGAAAACAGATGAATTCATAGGTTTTATTGGGATGAGTTATCATACATATGAAGCTCCTCATAGTCCATTTACAGATATAGGATGGCGATTAAAAAGATCAGCTTGGGGAAATGGATATGCCACAGAAGGAGCAAAAGGCTGCTTAAAATATGCTTTTGAAGAACTAAAACTAAAGGAAATATTTTCAGTTGCTCCTACCATTAATGCTCCTTCTATCCATATAATGCAAAAAATAGGAATGAAGGAAGTCCAAACTTTCATACACCCGTTCTTAGCAGAAGACAAAAGATTAAAAGAATGCATTTTGTATAGGATTGAGAAATAGGAAAAGAAAATTAGTATTATTTATCTAAGTGAAAGAACCTAAATAACAATGTTGTGCTTTATTTGGACTTCATCTAGTTATTTTTTCTGTTTTTGCAATATAACCCAACTACTCTTTACCATATTCATTTAACTAAGTTGGGTTTTAAAATAAATACTAATCGGCGAACTATCGTTCGCTCACATTATTTGAATTTTTGAATTTATAAAAATAATACAATGAAAAATATACTACTATTATTCTTAGGAATAACTCTAACCATTAATAGCTATGCTCAAATAGCCTTTGAAAAAGGTTATTATATTGATAATTCTGATCAAAAAATCGAATGCTTAATCAAGAATGTTGAATGGAGAAATAATCCAAGCCGTTTTGAATACAAACTTTCAGTAGACTCAGACAAGAAAAAGGAAACAATTGAAAACGTCAAAGAATTTAGTGTTTACGATGATTTTAAATACGTAAGAAGCAAGGTTAAAATCGATCGATCTAGCTCAGACATAAATAATTTAAGTAAGGAACGTCGTCCGATACTGAAGGAAGAAGAGCTTTTTTTAAAAGTATTACTCGAAGGTAAAGCAAATTTATATTTCTATGAAGGCGGGAACATTACGAGGTATTTCTACAATGTAGAAAATAATGAAATTAAGCCATTAATCTACAAAATGTATAGAAGTACTCACAATACCATTGGAAAAAACAATCAATACAGACAACAATTATGGAATGATTTAAAGTGTCCAAAAATCAAAATGAATCATATTGACAGAGTAGAATATTACAAAGAAGACCTTACTAATTTATTTAATAAATATAATCAATGCCACGGTGCAGAATTAATAAAACCAGAGAAAAAAAAGAAAAAAGATATATTCAACTTAAGCCTAAGACCTCATTTAAGGCTTTCATCTACTAATATAAAGTATGATAATAGTAGTTTTAGAGAAGATATCGATTTAGGAATCAACTTTGGTTTTGGTATTGGAGTAGAAGCAGAATTCATTTTACCCTTTAATAAGAATAAATGGGCTGTCATTCTCGAACCAACTTTTCAACATTTTAAAACAACAAGAACAAATAAAAATAATATTCCAGAAGAAGATATCGCATTAAAATATAATTCTTTAGAATTACCAATAGGAGTAAGATATTATATACACCTTAATGATAATTCTAAAATTTTTATCAATACTTCTGTTGTATTTGATTTAAGTTTAAATTCTTCTATCACATCTACCGACCCCAATAATTTCGATATATCTGAACTAGAAGTAAAGACCCTATTCAATCTATCATTTGGAGCGGGCTATAAACTTAATGACAAATATAGTATAGAATTAAGATACCTTAGCAATAGAGAACTTTTTTTAAATTATCCTAATTTGGATTCAAGTCATAGAACATTCGAAGTCATATTCGGATATACATTATTCTAAAAATCATTATTATTTACCCCATTATTTCTAGCAGAGGACGAAAGGTTAAAAGAATGCGTTTTGTATAGGATTGAGAAATAGTAGATGGAAATTAGAAATTGCTTATTGAGAATTAGTAGGAGGTTTTTTTTGCACTTTATCTTAAAATCTCAATATATTTGCATCTCGAAATCTAAATATCTATTGATGAGAAAATTATTATTACTTTTTTTATTGTCTAGTCCTGCATATCTTTTTGCACAGGATTTCTATTCCAAATATGAAGAACTGATGGCTACCGGTCAGCATGGAAAGATTAATGCTTTACTTGAACTTTGGGAGGAAGAAAGTCCTGATGATGAGAATCTTCACATCACAGGTTTCAATCATTACCTAACTATTTCTAGAGTACAACGCATTGTTACTCCAGTTGGCAATGATTCCACACAACAAAAAGAATCCTATATCAGTAGTGAGGTATTTTTTAATGATTCGCTGTTTGACCTTTCACAAAAATTCATCAATAAGGCTATCGCTAAAAGTCCTAAACGATTGGATTTGCATTTTGGAAAAATACATGCACTGAGCGTCAAAGGCGATCACAGACAACAAACTAGTGAGATTTTAGGCATTATCAATATTGGCGACCAAATCAAACATCAGTGGCATTGGGGTGGCGATGAAGTGCATGAAACACCAAAGGCACTTTTTACAGAAAGTGTCTATGAATATATAGCCAATTTGTATAATTCTAATCAATACGATTATGTGCAGCAGATTTCAGAAAAGATGATCAAATCATTTCCTAAAGAGATTGCGAGTTATTCTAATTTAGGTGCTTGTCATCTCATTAAAGGAGATTATAAAAAGGCAAAAAAATACTTCAAAAAAGCCTACAAACTGAATAAACAAGATATCATCGTCTTGAATAATCTAGGTGACACTTACGATTTCATGGAAAAACCAGTCAAAGCAATCAAGTATTTTGAACTGATGAGACTCTATGGAAATGATGATGAAAAGAAGTTCGCATTAGGAAAGATAAATAATATTAAATTGAGGATGTCAGCTGAGTAAATAGATATTGAAATTTCGAGATTCGAAGATTTTGAGAGAAGTATTTGATTTATAAAATATTATTAGATCCCTTATGTCTTAAC
>JBNMOV010000510.1:0-3526 GCA_051275765.1 Maribacter sp.
GCGATACCAATAAAAAATTGGAATATCCCTCAAACTATTCTTTTAGCATCAAGCATGATTCTGTTCCCTTCAATGCTACATTTATTTATTAATAAGAAAAAATATCTTGAAAAATATCTGCGATTCTTGGAAAAGTATCTGCGATTCTTGAATATGATTCCCTCCCTATTTATAAGTCTTGGTGTTTTGTATTTCACCATCATTGAACCTTCTATACTATATACCTCAATAATTTGGATTATTGGGGTATTACTCATGATTCCTCTGAAAAATCACTTTATACCTAGTGTAATACTTGCTGGTTTGGGCGGATTCATTCATTATCAATTTAATTTAAATCAATTCTCTTTCATTTCCCTTTTACCCCTGTTCATCCTTGCTTCCCAAACTGAGCTAACTAAAGAAAAAAAAATAGCCATCTATCTTATAGGAGCTGCTACCATTGTGTATTTTATAACTGATTTAATGTTGGGGCAATTCAATAATGTTGTCCCTTTAGTTGTTTTCCTAACTATCTTCTTTTTCAATAGATTGAACAAGATAATACGCATTACTATAGCACTATTGTTCATGATAAGTTCTTTCATTATTGGAGAACCCAATATTGCACTTAATTTTATCTTCCTTAGCCTAATAATACTGAAAGAGAATTTCCGTCCTGACTTATCTAGAAAGTACCTAGTTATTGCTCTACTGATATTGGTCAGTTGTATGGGAGGAATAGAAGCTATTACTAAATGGCAGAATTTGCAGTCTTCTATGGTAGAAACAATCATTATTAATCCTCCAGAGACAACCATTGTTAATCCTCCAATATCCAATGCAACCGAACGAACTATTGATTTTGCGGAAAACCCACTAGCAAACGAAACGGACTATACTAAAAAAATAGTTCCATCAATCTATATTTCTGGATGGTATTTAAAAATGCTGGTTATACCATATCCTTTGTCTTATTATTATGGTTATGACACCATACCCATTATTCATCCATTAAATTGGAAGGTATTCTTTGCTGGCATAGTATTGCTTATCTTATTAGCCACTGGGTTATTTTATGCACCCAATAAACCATTGATATTACAAGGTTCTGTTCTATTGTTAGTTGGTATTGCTCAGTTTTCAAATTTATTGGTAATCGTACCTGGAATTGTTGGTGAGCGATTCCTTTATGCAGCCTCTTTAGGCTTTTGTATGATATTAGCTTATATACTATATCAACTTCATAATAAGCTAGAGTCCAAACAAGTCAATAAATATGCCTTTTGGGGATTGATTGTAATACTCTCATTGACTTGCCTTACTTACACTTGGCAAAGAAATAAGCAATGGAAAGATAAACTGACTTTATATAAAAACGATATTGTCTATGTCCCCCAATCAACAAAGGCTCACCAACTCTTAGGCAAGCAGTATATAGAAGTCGCTGGACAGACAACTGACATCTCTCAAAAATCAGCCTTGTTGATGAAGGCCATTGACCATTTGGAAAAGTGTCACTCCATCTATCCTTCTTTCCCTTATGTCAATGTAGATTTGGGTGATGCATATTTGCAATTGAATCAGTATGATGAAGCATTGAATGCCTTTGAAAATGCCACAAAAATTGATACCCTGACTGGAGAAGCCTTCTTTAAAGCAGGAGCTACTGCTGAGTTGCTTGGAGAAATAGCAAAAGCGGAAAAATATTACTTGACTGCGATTGAAAAGGGGAAAAATGGAAAAGATGCTTACCTTAATTTAACAGCACTTTACTTTAATCAATCTAGATTTGAGGAAGGAATTCTTATTAGCGAATCTGCACTTAACATCTGGCAGGATGACCTTGATATACTGAACAACCTTGGGAATGGTCTTTTCAATATCCAACGCTATCAAGATGCCTTGTACATTTTTGAACGAATGTATCAGCAAGACCAAAATCCAGATACAGCATCCAAAATCAATTATTTAAGAACTCAATTAAATTAAATATTTGTTTCTTTCTCTCATGTGTTCCTTACATTAAGGATAAGTTATATTTATAAGTGGCTATTTATCAGATATAATACTGCCTTTCGATATTGAATTGCCAGAAAAACCATAGTATAAATTTGTTATGCCACTGGTCTGATTTTGAGAAAGAAAGGGTTTTCCTAACCAATCTAGAAACTCTTGCTCTGACAGTAGCATTGAATCCTTCTATGAAATAGGTTAGATTTTTGCCTATTCTGTGTTGCTCTTTAGGAATGATGCTTTTATAAGCGTCCCAATCATCGGTTTCGAATACACATCCCTTTAATTCAGAAGGAATTTTCTTCCAGAATTTCTTTGCGGCTTTGCTACCACGTTTTACTATATGACATGCTACAACAAGACGCTTGGTCGGGTCGTAAGCTATCCAAATCCAGCGTTTCTGTTTCCGCTTCTGTACAAAAGACCACATTTCATCTGCCTAAATACCAAGTACTTGCAATATCTTTATCTTACTTACAACTTCTTTAGTTATTCCTAAGTTGCGTGGTGTGCTATTCCACAAGATATGAGCAAACGATGTTAGCCAAGTAAGACTCAAACATCCTGCATATCGCACGTAACGATAGCCGTTCTTTGAGTACCCTTGAAATCTGCTCCCCCAAGCAGAGACTTTTAATGTGGCGATTATTCAAAACGAATTGTCTACAACAGCAATTGCATTTATGGTTCTGCTTGCCATCGTGTGTGTTACCATTTTTCTTTATATTTATACTCTGACAACTTGGACAGGATATAAGCATAATTATATAGTTTAGTCTCTACAAAATTAAGCTTTCTTGTTCAGTTGTCTTTTTTTTAAGCCTTACATTTGATACCCCGCCAAACTATTTAATGATGATAATTTTAATAATGAAATTCAATTATCCAAGTTCCTTTCTGGCAGTAAAATCTATGATGATACCACTATGGGACGAGAAACAAATAAACGCTACATTCTAACTTGCCTTTTTGTTTGCTAACTTCGTTGAAAATACTCGCCATAGCTACGGCTATGTCTGCGGTTTTCGCCTTATTAGCAAGCAAAATCCTGCGTTATAAGTTGTAGCGTTTATTTATTTCTCATCCCTATGATATTGATAAGATAATATTTATTATATTTTAGAAGTCTATGATATCTCATATAAAATTATCATTGAAGAAACGATTAATTAGTCAAGCATACTTCACTTGAACATTCTTTGTTTTATTTGGAATGTAATTTTAGTAATTTTGGACAAAAGGAAAAACTTTATATTCCTACCTTCGCCAAAAGCTATAAAATATGAACTTTACGAAATCAGAAAAAATATACTTACAAGCAGAATTTTATAATTAGGATTTAGGCCTTAAATTACCTAAATCATTATTAAGGGATAAAGACTGTGAAAAAGCTACCGCACTTTTAATATATTGGGAATCTGATCCAGATTTTTATTATAAATATGATTCTGTTGATGAAATTCCTAATTGGGCTGAGGAAAATTATAAACTGAGGAAAAAGGTGGAAAAATTAATCATTCAAGGTAAATTT
>JBNMOV010000511.1:0-3502 GCA_051275765.1 Maribacter sp.
CTAATCCTAAATATCTGGAAGTGATGCATCTAGCCCCTTTAGCTACACTTGTACCTGTATTAATGGGTATGGCACAGTTATTCAATCAACAACTTATCTTTTCTAAAAATGCCAAACGAATATCTAAAGTTTCCTTATTTTCCTTTGTTATTGTTACGCCATTATATTATTTCCTTATTCCACAATTCAAGTTGGAAGGATTAATTTTTGCTAATATTCTAGGTAATTTTATCGTAGCTGTTTTATTCTATTATTATGGAAAAAAATACTTTCCTGTTAAGCATGATTTAAAAACTATTTTATTATTACCGCTGGTTTTTTATAGCCTAGTTTTTGGTTTGAAATATTTGACAGAACTATCATTCATCACGTATAGCGAAATGGGAATTATCCAATTTATTATCTTTACACTAGGTGTATTATTTGTAGGAAGGAGGGATTTGTTTTCTTTCTTGGCATTTAGGAAATAAAAAAAACCGCTAGTTCGGCAAAACTAACGGTTAACGGCTATAAATCAATGAAAGTAAATTCTGATTTGATGAGTATAATTTCTTACACTAAATTCTATTTTTGAGGAGCCGTAGAATAGAAAAACTGCTCCTTGACTATCTTTTCATTCTGAACTTCATATACACAGACTTCTTCTATTTTAGATCTTCTCTGTTCTTTAAAAGTGATGTCGTTTTTGATGATAAGACTAAAGAAACTTCCTGCTACGATAGGATCTGAAACCTCTCCACTGTGCATTTCTACGACCATTTCACTTCTTACCTTTTTCATGGATAGCTTCCATTCCTTCTGAAAGTCCCTTTCCATAATTATAGTGTAAATATAAAACAAAAAGTATTAATAAAACAAATATTTTAAATTTATTTAAAAATAATCTCAAACTAGCATAAGTATATTCTTAAAACACATACACTTTCACACTCATGCACTTTTACACGAATAGACACATACACTTTTACATTTTTTCTATTAATTTTACGACATGGGAATCAAACAAAGTATCGTCAAGCCATTTGCGAAACGCATTTCGAAGAATATCCAACGTTGGACAGCGAAGCCAATAGAAGCACAAGAGAAACAATTTCAAGCACTGCTTGAAGGAGCGAAAGACACCAAGTTTGGAAAGGATCATGCTTTTGCAGAAATCAAAAACTATGATGATTTTAAGCAACGTGTCCCCATTCGTGATTACGAAGGATTGAAAGATTATGTTGAATTGATCAAGCAAGGAAAACATGATATTCTTTGGAAAGGCTTGCCTAAATATTTTGCCAAGACATCTGGTACGACATCTGGTGCTAAATATATTCCCTTGACTAAAGAAAGTATTCCCAATCATTTCGGAACGGCTAGAAATGCTCTTTTTCATAATATCGCTCAGACAGGTAATGGAGATTTCATAGATGGTAAACTGATTTTTTTATCTGGCAGTCCAGAAATGACAGAAACGAATGGTATTCTGACAGGACGTTTATCTGGTATCGTCAATCATCAGATTCCTTCATGGCTCAAGCGTAGTCAAGTGCCTTCTTGGGAAACCAATTGCATTGAAGAATGGGAGGAAAAACTGGATCGCATCGTAGAAGAAACCTATAATAAGGATATGCGGATGATCAGTGGTATTCCGCCTTGGGTTCAGATGTATTATGAGCGTTTATTGGAAAAAACTGGTAAGGATACGATTTTGGAAATCTTTCCTAATTATTCTATGTTCGTGTATGGTGGTGTCAATTTTGAGCCATATAGATCTAAACTCGAAGAACTGATAGGAGCGAGTATTCCTACTGTAGAAACTTATCCTGCATCAGAAGGATTCATCGCTTTTCAAGACTTGCCAGTAAGTGAAGGATTGTTATTAAATGTAGATTCTGGAATATTTTTCGAATTTATTCCAGCAGGCGAAATATTCGATGAAAAACCAACTAGACTTTCACTCAAAGACGTGGAATTAGGAGCTAATTATGCGATTATTATCAATAATAATGCAGGACTTTGGGGTTATAATATTGGAGATACAGTAGAATTCGTTTCTAAAAATCCGTACAGAATACGAGTGACTGGACGTATCAAACATTTCATTTCTGCATTTGGAGAACATGTGATAGGAAAGGAAGTGGATGAGGCAATGAATATGGTTGCTAGAAAAGAAGGCATCCGCATAATCGAATTTACAGTCGCTCCAGAAGTGAGTCCTGGCAATGACGAATTACCTTATCATGAGTGGTTTGTCGCCTTTGATAATATGCCAGATGATATGGCTGCATTCGCTGATAAACTAGATGCGGAAATGGTGAAGCAAAATATCTATTATGAAGATCTCGTAGGTGGTAATGTTTTACAAAAACTAAAAATTACACCTGTCCAAAAAGATGCTTTTAGAGAATATATGCGTACACAAGGAAAATTAGGTGGACAGAATAAAGTGCCTAGATTGGCAAATGATAGGAAAATAGCTGATATTTTGGAAGGATATAAGCTATAATAATACTCCAGCTCTTCGTAAGATGTAATCTACGAAGAGCTGTTACGTAGTTGGAGTTTTATTAGCAAATTGTTTATCTAAAAAAATATTAAGTTCTAAGCTCAAACCTCACCTTCCTAATTCCATGATCCGTATCCCACTGCTTAACTTCTTTAAAATCAAAGCGTTTATACAATTGAATAGCAGGTTCATTATCTACACCAGTTTCTACCATGAATATTTTAGCATGATAATTATCAAAGACAAATTGTAATAATTGACTAGCAATACCTTGTCTGAAATTATCTGGATGAATAACCAAGCTTTGGATATGCGTCAATTTCTCGTTCTGTTTGATTTCGATTACACCAGCTAGTTTTTTATCTTTCCAATATCCATAAAAATCAGTATCACTATTCACGAATTCACTAATAGTCCTTTTCAAAGGAGGGAAATCTACTGCTTTGAGGAGAACAGCTTCTATTGCATAAGATACTTGAAAAACAATACGAATCTGCTGAGCTATTCTATGGTCTTTGTTATTTAATTTTGTAATCATTTGAATTTTAGCGTTTGATTCTCAGAATAGAAATAGAAGTAATGATAATATAAAAATGACCAATACTTATTAAAGGGTTTTAAAAAATATACTAAAGAAATGGAAACTGTAAACCATTTAACCTTTAGTGTAATTATTACACTTTCGTTACATTTTTTTATCTAAAATATAGTATTTTACTTTCCTTAAGGGATGTTGAATAAATAACTGTCCGTTTTGACTTCATCTTTTTGCACTATGCTGCGTTGGCAAAAACCTTATTACGCTAAGGCGTAACGCGGCTTTTACCGCCTTGCCTAGCACAAAAATATCTTATCAATTCCAGACAATTATTTATTCGCCATCCCTAAGTACACTGTAAAGTAAGTAATCTTAAGTTTTGATGGCTTCTTTTGAAATTTGGACATCGTTATTTTTCTCCACCGTAGCTAAGGCTACGCTGTCAAAAAATGCCTCGCCATATTCCAAAATAA
>JBNMOV010000512.1:0-3488 GCA_051275765.1 Maribacter sp.
AACCTGTATAGTCATTATTAGAACAAACCAAAGACATGCCATACGTCTGATCAAAATCCCAAATAGGTCCAGCTTTCAGTTTACCACCATTGCTGTCTTTATCTTTATGTACATAAGAACTAAGTTTGTACCCATCAGAGTTTTTGCTTAGTTCATTGATGAGTAAAAAATCAGTAAATGAAGTCACATCGATATAATCATTGTATCGAACACCTTGATTATTAGTATAGTTATCTGCAAATACTGCATCTTCAAAAGTATGCATCCAATTCGTAATATAAGTCGTTTGTTCTACTTGAATATTTTCAGCTTTAGGATAATACCATTGTAAAAGTAAGGGCATTTCTCCTTGTGAGTCATAATTGGATTGCAATCCATTATCGTCATCTAGCCAATCTATCCTTAAAATATAACCGCCAGTCACTTCATCCCCTGCGATATCTGTTTCAGTTAATTTAGCAATATCTACTCTGTTTTTATCTCTTTTTAGCTTTTCTGTCAAGATATATAATCCTCTATAATCTCCATCCAAAACAACTTCTACATATCGCCAATTAGATGCATAATGTCCCATTTGTTGAGAAAGATAAAAACTCATCGGAATCCTCAACTGCGTCTTATCTATCACCATCGCGTGCAGTATCCAATCTTCTTCTTCGCCCATTCCTAAAACTTCCATTGGATTATCTGTTTCGTCACTATTTCTCAGTTCAAATGAATAAGTTTTCTTATCAAAACTCTGTGTGGAATTACCTCTAGTTTCTATGCCTATACTGCCATTATAATGATTGAAAGGATCTGTCAGATTATTTATATTTCCTTCTCCATTATAAATAATGCCCATAGAAGCGGTTATTTTGGGTTCGTCTGGTATTTCATTATCTCCTGTATTAATCACAACGATAGGTAATGTACTATTCGTCAATATCTGTCCATATGACAAGGATACCATGAATAATAATGTAGTAATTAGTAATAATTTTTGATCGCTAAAATTCATAAGATTGATGTTGATGTTTCAATGAATTATCATGGATAATATGTTCAAAATAATAGACTTTATTATGAATAGTTTTTTATGAGAGACAAATAAGAGATTTTGAAAATAAACAAGGTCTTTTTCGAAAATCGTAGCCTTAGTTACCAGTTGAGGAAAATAACGCAGTAGATTTTTAAAAGGTCGATTTGGCTATAATCAATTATTCGTAATAAAGTCTAATATAACTTTTCATATATATAACAACTTTATCAAAGTTTACCCTACCTTCCATATTCATTATTTTATAGATTTTTAAAAAAATCCCTTTTCAGCATTAAGCCAAAAAGCGATATAATCATCCTTTATTACGGTGTCAACAATTTATACAAGTTAATTTCTTCATTAGTCATCCAATGAATATCATTAGCTGAAGCTCCATTAATAGTGAAATAATAAAATGCTTCTGCATCTGTTTGGAGAAAACCCATTTCTTTGTGATAATCAATATATAGATTATGATTCTCATGTCCTACAGCATAATCTGTAGCTTCGTTATTGCCATCAGATCAAGAATGAACTCCAATCTGGCTTCCTGATTCTCTAGTACGAGCAGTTCCTGCTAAGTAAAAATCCACTGCTCCAGAAGCAATAACTGCATCAGCGGAAAGATGAATACTTACACCATGATTCCTTACTTTCCTAACTACTTCAACATTGGCTTCGTCATCTGCGGAACCTGGACAATCTTTCATAATAATTCTATTGGTATACTGAGAATTAATTGGTTTTCGGATTGTTAAAAATTCATAGCTTCTGAAAATCAAGCAATTGCTACTAACGTTGGTCTGTAAAGCAAATACCGCTAGGTATACTAGGAAATTCAGCGATAAAATTATCCCAATGCTTTGGTGTTTTGGAACCTATATCTCCATTCATGACCGCTGTAGTCGCATCTTGTGAAGAGAATATTCCAAAGCTCTTATCCTTACAACTGCTTAAAGCAATGATACTTCCTAATAATAGAAGTATCATTAAATTTTGACTTAGCTTTTTCATGTGTTATTAGCTTTTTCTAAAAGTATTGAATTAATCTCTACCAATTACTGCATGTAAGTTCCATCAGGTAAAACTGTTGGCAAGCTATATTGAGCATCTGTGAGTAATTGATATACTGCTGGATCTGTGGATTGTACTAAAGCATTTGTATTCAATTTCCATTCCTGTCCAATTTCATTCAAACGATTTTCCTGTGCTCCTAAAATAGATGTCAATGCCCAATAGAGATATTCTGTAGCCATGCAGCTATAATCACAAGTACTGTCATCATAAGTATACCAAGCTCCAGCAGGATATGGATTTGGGATAGTCGTGAATTGTCCTCCTCTGGCAATATCCATTGCATTAGATAATGAAGAACCTTGTGTTTCTCCAAAAATATTAGGATAAACGCCTGCATAACCTACATGTGTAATCAAGTGAAGCACCTCTTCCAATGCAGCATCAAATTGACCAGTTTGCTCATTGGCTACGAAGGAGGGTTGTGTTTCGTCATTTCCTAAATCTTGTCCTTCCCATCCATTAGGTGGATCTATATTGAGATCACTTTCGCTCTTCCACATCATCATGAAAGCATTCTTTTCTATCATCTTATCTACTACAGCTTGATTATCTACTGTGCCATCTTCATCATTATCAAGGTATTGTGCCATGAGATTAGCGGCGTGTAAAAGATTGGCATCTGTAACGCCAGAAACTGCATATGTCTTGATTCCAAATACTTCTACCTTTCTATTAAAACTACAGAGAACACCATCGTTATTGGCTACGATAGTGAAGTTTGGATCATTCCCTGGTTCTATAGTTCCTGTATTCGTATTGCTACATGTATTATCTTTACAAGCGAAGAATGTAGCAGCAATGATTAGTGCAAAAATTAAATGGGTAACTTTCATGATTATCATTTTTGTGATGAAGAAGTTATCTTAATAACTTCGAAAATATAACATATAGACGTTATATTTCAGCACAAAAGTATGCAATTATATTCCATAAATAGGGCTTTAGATACTTATGTCCTTTTGTGTAGATGAAGGATGAAAATGTGTAGACGAAGAATTAGCCTAATTTCTCTATTATTTCATCTCAACAGGAGTTTCCTAGGAATTTGTGTGTTTCCAATAGAAATCTGGCTCTTATTGAATGCAGTAATTTTGGATATAGCTACAATATATGAACGATGGATACGCATAAATTGAGTAGAAGAAAGTTTATTTTCAATACCTTTGAGATTAAGTCTAGTCAATAGCATTTTTTTTCGTAAAAACCTTGACATAATCTTGAGGAGAGCTGGAGTATGAATATTTTGATGTTTAAGATATTGCTGTGCCTTGTTCATCGCTTTTAGAAATCGCTTAAATCTAATTGGCTTAACTAGATAATCTACAATGTCTAATTCCTAGCCTTTCAAAGCATATTCTTCATAAGCTGTAGTGAAAATAACTTGAGGTGG
>JBNMOV010000513.1:0-3476 GCA_051275765.1 Maribacter sp.
ACTACAAAAGATTAAAACCATTTGGTGTTAGATTTGATCTTGAATCTCATTATCGTATATTACGACAGGAAAACTAAACATGGAGGGAATCAAAGCGTTTATACTAGAGTGGTGGCCCATCGTGGCTCCTTGGCTGATCTATTTGGTCATACCTATTTCTGCTGCGATAGTGGGATGGTGGACTAATATGCTCGCTATCCGCATGACTTTTTATCCTGTAGAATTCAAAGGTTGGGTTATCAGCAATAAAAAACCTTGGATGCGATTGGGTTGGCAAGGAATTATTCCTTTGAAAGCTGCTAAGATGGCTGGAATGTCCACAGATATGATCTTGGAGCATCTTATTGATATTAGAGATGTTTTCAATAATCTAAATCCAGAACGAATAGCGGAAGAATTAGAATCTACAGTGCGTACGCTAGCACGAGAAACGATGAATCGTGCCATGCAGGAAAACCTACCTATTGTATGGTTAGCCCTTCCTAAAGGACGAAGAGAAAAAATTATCCAATCCGCCATAGACGAATTTCCTAATGCTGTCCATAGTATCATGGATGAAATTAAGGCAGACATTATCGACCTTTGGGATGTAAAGGCGATGGTATTGGAAGAGATAGAAAAAGATAGAGGCATCATGAATGAACTCTTTCTAAGATGTGGCGAAGAGGAATTCAAGTTCATTGAAAAATCAGGATTTTACTTTGGATTCTTTTTTGGATTGATACAAATGGTTATTTGGTATTTTATACAAGGTTATAGTTGGGCATGGATGACATTACCCGCTGCTGGTTTAATCGTAGGTTATCTGACGAATGCCATTGCCTTAAAAATGATATTTGAACCAGAAGAACCCAAGAAATTTGGTCCTATAGTTTTTCAAGGGCTGCTAATGAAACGACAAAAAGAAGTTTCAGAAGAATTTGGGAAAGTGCTAGCAGGTAAGCTATTTACCATGAATAATATTTTTGACAATATCCTTTATGGACATGCTATGGTGCGGATAGTAAATCTAGTAGAAAATCATGTAAATGATGTTGTGGATAAAACAGCAGGTTTGAATCGTTCTATTATACAAATCGCAGTAGGGACAAAAACTTATGATAATATCAAACAGATGATGGTAGATACTTTTAGGCAAGAACTACCACAATCTATTGCAGAAATATTTGATTACGCTGAAAATGCCTTAGATATTCAACATACAGTAGCTGAAAAAATGGCAGAGCTACCTGCTGATGAATTTCTAGGATTCATGCGTCCTGTATTCAAAGAAGATGAATGGAAACTTATTCTTATTGGAGCATTATTAGGAATGGGAGCAGGATTTATACAAGCAGTATTATTGGTGTTCTAGGAAATTAGGAGAGAGGAAAATTGGCTTAAAAAACAAAGAAATGGCAAACAAAACACTTCATCCAAAAAAAATATTTGACGATTTGATTTCCTTGCTCTATCCAAGGCTATGTATGCTTTGTGATGCACAAGTTCAGAAAGGAGATCATATGTGTATTTCTTGTGAAAATAATTTGCCTACTACTGATTATCATACTTTAGTAGAAAATCCAGTGACTGAAAAATTTTATGGAAGAGTAAAAATTGAATTTGGTGCAGCTTATTACATCTTTGGGCCAGCCACCAAGACACAGAAACTCATCCATGAATTGAAATATAATAATAAGCCTCAATTAGGAGAATACATCGGAAGAATATATGGCGACCAACTCAAAGAAAGTCCTATTTTTCCAAAAATAGATTATATCATTCCTGTGCCTCTCCATCCTATGAAAATGCACCAAAGAGGATATAACCAAAGTGAAGCGATAGCCAAGGGATTATCTGAATCTCTACATATTCCTATTGATGCACAAACCCTCATCAGAACAAAATATACCAAAACCCAAACCAAGAAATCTAGAGCGAGTAGGATGGAAAATGTAGGTACTGCATTTGGCGTAAGTTCTCCAAAAAAACTAGCAGGAAAACACATTATTATTCTAGATGATGTACTGACTACAGGAGCTACACTTGAAGCTTGTGCCTTGACTTTACTAGAACATATCCCCACACTCAAAATTAGTATCATCACTATGGCAGTAGGAGAATAGACTCATTTTTAGCCTATTCTGTCATTTAACATAAAATAGTCTAAAATATATTCTTAAATTTTAAAATATGTTTTTCTCTCTTAAATATTACTTCGTACATTCGTGATATCAGAAAGCAGGAAAATAATAATCCGTTAGATGCGTATATTATTAATTGCCTGCTCCCTAGAACACAAATACTAGAAAAAACGCATAAGAAACTCAATGAAAATACTAGTTACTGGTGGCTCAGGCCAACTGGGTTCTGAATTGAACCAGTTATCAAAAGATCATCCTGGCTTTTTCTTTTTTACAGATAAGGATAATTTAGATATTACTAATAGAACATCCCTAAGTGCCTTCTTTCAGAAGAATCGCTTCGATTACTGCATCAATTGTGCAGCATATACTGCTGTGGACAAAGCAGAAGAAGAGCAGAATCTCGCAGAAGCTATCAATGTAAATGGTGTGCGATATGTCGCTGATGCTTGTAAGGACACAAACACTACACTCATCCATCTTTCTTCTGATTATGTGTATCATAATGAAGTGAATCGTCCCATGATAGAAATAGATCCTACCACTCCAGAAGGAATCTATGCACAAACCAAATTAAATGGGGAATTTGCTGCATTGACACATAGCGAAACCATCGTCATCAGAACATCATGGTTGTATTCTTCCTTTGAGAAGAACTTCGTTAAAACCATGCTACGTTTAGGAACAGAAAGAGATGATCTTTCTGTTGTATTCGACCAAATCGGGACACCCACATATGCTACGGATCTTGCTCAAACCTTACTCCAAATCATTTCTCAATGCGAAGCAGGCGATCCTCATTATGGCGTATTTAATTTCAGTAACGAAGGCGTAACCTCTTGGTATGACTTCGCCCTTGAAATCTTTAGAATGAAAGGAATTGAATGTAATGTGAAGCCAATTACATCAAAACAAT
Source organism: Maribacter sp. (assembly GCA_051275765.1). GTDB lineage: Bacteria > Bacteroidota > Bacteroidia > Chitinophagales > Saprospiraceae > JAHDCE01. The sequence goes on from JBNMOV010000513.1 coordinate 3,040, forward strand.
ACAAGACTCCTGCCAAACGCCCGACATATAGTGTATTAGATAAATCCAAAATCAAACAGAAATACAATGTTAGCATTCCTCATTGGCGAGATAGTCTAGAAAAATGCCTAAATTTATTATAGAAATTTCATAAGGAATACTAACCAAACCTTACCTAAAAGTATATCTATATTGCTAAGCAACTAGCAATATGCGGTATTTACATATTCTTAATCTACGTATAGATTGAGATACCAATATTTCATTGTAATATTGAGTAATATAGTTCTATCTAACCATACTATCGTCATGAAAAAAATTATTACATTATCTCTCAGCTGTTTATTTTTATCCATTAGTCTATTCGCACAAAATGAATTTTATGACAGTGCCCGATTCGATGTAGATGAAGCACTCGCTCCATTTTATCATGGCGTAGCATCAGGCGATCCTCAAAG
>JBNMOV010000514.1:0-3473 GCA_051275765.1 Maribacter sp.
TATTGTTGTAGCGTTAAGAACTGCATACGGTCGGGTAGTTTTTGGTTCTTTTTTCCACAAAAAAGAACCAGAACGAATGAACACAGTACTGAAATATAGTGACCAGTCAATATGAAATCAAAATAACGGCTCATCTAATCGTGCGGAACATCAGTTAGTAAAAAGAATAAATTTTGATAAAAATGAAGATGTTAGGCAACCATTATCTGTATTTTGGTACATGGAGAAGTAAGTGTATGTTATAATAGAGATTATTCCAAATAATTTAATATGACTAAAAAATTATCTTTTCATTCCTCTCTGCTTCACATGCTCGCCTTAATCTCTAAGGGGATTAGGCTGTGCGTGTTCATTGATAGGAATAAAAATCTTGCATTTTTATCTCATAAAACTATTTTAGAATAATCTCTAATGAGTAAAGAAGATCCAATTCTTATTAAGAAAATACTAGCAGGAGATAAGGCAGCGATGCAAGCCTTATACCAAAAGCATAACCGCTTTTGGTATAGGCTTTGTTTGCGGTATGGTAGAGATAGATCTGAGGCAGAGGATATTTTGCAGGAGGGATTGATAGGAGTATTTAAGGATTTATCACAGTTTGATACAGAGCGAGGTGCTTTTAGAAGTTGGTCAAATAGAGTAATGGTCAATGCTGCTTTAAGATATTTAAAGAAATATCAATGGCAACAATCTTTTGAGGATTTGACGATGGTACATGAGGACTTGAATGCGATAGAGGATATTATGGGAAAAATTACCGTAAAGGAATTGACTCAAGTCATTCAGCAGTTGCCATCAGGGTATAGAATGGTTTTTAATATGTATGAAATAGAGGGCTATTCTCATAAAGAGATTGCAGAGATTTTGAATATATCTATTGGTACTTCTAAATCACAGCTATCGAAAGCAAAGAAGTATTTGAGAGGTAAATTGGAAATATTGTTTTTAAGTTGAGTACAGGACAAAAGACAAAATATTCCGCCGAGGGTGGTGTTTGACCACTTCGCACACCTCTACACAGGTCGTTTGTCAAGTGAACAAACACCTGATAAGGCAGAGAATATAAGTTTTGTCTTGTAATTAGATTTTTAAGTTAAAAAAAATGAAAGATAAGGACGATAATTTAGAGGAATTCCTTAGGAATAAATTCGCTGAAGATAATACTTCTAGTGATGGCTGGGATGTACCAAATCAAGATGTTTGGAAACAAGCACAGTTAAATATTCCTGATTATCCTATCAAAGAAAAAAAAGATAGAAAAGGAATTATTATCATTTTATTGCTTCTATTAATAGGCTCTTATATTTCTTGGTCATTATTAAAGATAAATGCGTTAGAAAAAGAACTAGATGTACAAAAAATCCAGTTTGCTGAAATTGAAAAAAATGATAATATTTCTAATAATACATATGTATTAGAAAACAAAAAATTAATTCAAAAAAACGATGACTTAATTGCTACGAACCATTCATTAGAACGAGAAGTAAACAGTTATAATAGTATTAATGAAGATGTGAGAATATTAAAAAATAATCAAAGAGATCCTATAAAAAAAATAGGATCATTAATTGAAATAAACAAGATCTTACAAGATAAAATAGCGTCTCAATTAATTAATATTTCATCATTAAAAAAACAGAATAATATATTACAAAAAGAAAGAAGTAATAAAGATATTATTTATGCCAAGAATACAACAATCAACAGTACTGTCCCTAATAAAGAAGATAGGCTAAACCTAAATATTCCAACAATAAGTCCATACAAATGGATAAACCAAGATATTCAAAACGAACAGCTAAGTATCAATCAAATAATCATCCCTAAAGCAGCAAAAAATAAACAATTTGAAGTAGGATACAGTTATGCACTTTCTAGTATAAACGCTGGATATAAAAAAGATTTCAAGAATTTTGAAATTGAATCTGATGGATATAAAAAAGATAAAACGTTGATTCATTTTAATGGAGTAGATTTTGGTTTTTCTCCTAAAGGAAATAATTGGTTTATTCAGGCGGGGTTTCATACTGCTTCTACAAAAATAAAGCAACATAGTACGTCGAGTATAATATACGATGAATCAAATGAATACAACAATACAGAAGGAGAAAAGGTCAATGATATTGAAGTGAATGCAAGAACATTATTTGGAGAGAATAAAAGTCTGATCAGTATAAAAATACCAGATAATGCCAATATAGAAACAGGAGATATTTTATATTTTGATAGTCAAGAAAACCAACAACAAAAACAGTATAAAATTCCTTTAGGAGTCGCTTATTTTCATGGAAAAAATAAATTAAAATGGCTCGCGAAAGGAGGTGTAGAATGGAATAAAATCACTTCTAATAATTATGAAATAACAGCAGATGTATATAGTAGCAATGGCATATTTCCTATAGATAAAATTGAAATATCCAATAAAAGATCTTCCTCATCTCAATTCATGGGTACTTACGCTGGTATAGGAGCAGATTATCAAATAAGTCCTCGATGGCACACCAGAGCAGAATTAGTATATCATTATAATTTTATTAATAATAAATCAATAAAATCCTCAACATCCGATTTAATTACCCGGGACTTTAAATTGGGTGTGAGTTATCGATTTTAACATCATTAATTTTACCTTTTAAAAATATTCAGATATGAAATTATCATCTTTTAGTTTTTTTATTTTTGTTGTATTAATACTTATTTCTTGTGAGAAAGAAAAATGTAATAAAGACGGAATTTGTTTTGAACTAATTTATCCCGTAAGTTACAATATGCCAGATGGTACAGTTATCACAGGCAATAATAAAGAAGAAATATGGGCACCTATTAAAATCTGGTATGAAGCTAATCCAGATTCAGAAGAAAAACCAACATTGCAATATCCAGTAGATCTTATTTTTGATGAAGGAACAGAAAAAACCATCGAAAGTGAAGAAGAAATGAAGTGGGCAAAAAAAGGATGTAAAGGTAAAAAAGACAAGGATAAAGAATATGAATCCTGCTTGGATTTAGTTTTCCCTGCCTCTTTCGATATGCCAGACAATTCTGTCCTTACTGCCAACGATGAGAAGGATATGTGGACTGCTATTAAAGCATGGTATGAAGTTAATCCAAATGCGGAAGAAAAACCTGCATTACAATATCCTGTAGATGTAGTTTTCGAAGATGGTAATATAGCTACTATTAACAATAAAGAAGAAATGATTATTGCTAAGAAAAATTGCACGATTGGAGAAGGTGTTGAATAATTAGCGATACTTAAGCATTTGTTAGGGCTTTTATTTTTATAATGATTAAGCTCCTAACAAATGCTAAAGTAATGTGAAATATATTTCAAACGGTACAGATAAGTGAAACGTATTTAATAAATTGAGCAGAAATGGGTAGTAATTTTTTCTTCTAAAATATTCAGAAAATCGTTGCATAGCCGTAGCTACGGAACTATTTTTTGTGTTTTTTAGAAGAGAAAAGAATAG
>JBNMOV010000515.1:0-3453 GCA_051275765.1 Maribacter sp.
CAGAAAGAAAGCTAAGGGAACTCCTCCAACAAATGCCAGGCGTAGAAGTGGACGAAAACAATAATGTATTCGTAGAAGGTAAAAGAGTGACGCAATTATTGGTGGAAGGCAAACCGTTTTTTGGAGGAAATTCGGAATTGGCTGTCAAATCGTTGCCTGCGGATGCTGTGAAAACAGTAGAAGTATTGAAGGAATATAATAAGGTGGCATTTCTCAGCCCTGTATCCGGAGATAATGAACTGGCAATGAATATCCAATTAAAAGAGGATAAAAAGCGATTCGTATTTGGAGAAATAAAAGGAAGTGTAGGCTGGGAAAAACGATGGGATGCCCGTTCTGATTTATTTTATTATTCCCCTAAAATAAATGTATATAGTATAGGAGGGCATAATAATATTAATGAAGAATTATTATCTATGGATCAGTTTGTCCAGCTACAAGGAGGGATGTCGAAAATGATGTCTGATAATGGTGGTTTTTCATTCAATAATTCTGATATTTTTAATCATATTTCCCTTGCTCCTAATAGCGTAAAAAGTCAATCTGGAATAGCTGCTACAGGTTTGGATTTTTCTTTTTCTCCTAATTATCAACTCAATTCTTATTTGATTTATTCAGATGAAAGAAAAAAATCAGAGCAATCATTTTATAATAAATATTTTTTGGATAATGATATTACACTGGAGGAATATCGAGATAATGTTAGTAATGAAAAAAATAAATGGCTAGCAGTTCATACCGATTTTGTATATAAAAAAGGAGGAAAAGATCACTTGTCCGTAACATTAGAATCTAACCTGACAAATATCAATAAAAACCAAGAGATTACTTCTGTAAATTTGGATACGAGTAGTATTGATCATGCCTTGGATGCAAGATGGTTTTTATACTGCTAGACAAGATAATGAATTATCCGTTTATACCTTACAAAGCAGTTTTAAGCATTATTATATTATCAATAAAAAAAATCATATTTCTGGAAAAATAGCGCATTCCTATATGGCTAACTAAACCGAAATAAATAATTATCAATTATTATCTAATGATATTATCCATCAATGGAATAATAGTGAAAATAAACAGACTATCAATTTTAATGACATTTATGGAGAATTAATTTATCGTCATAAATGGGATAGGGCAGAAATTAAATTAGGTACTTCTGTACATGAATTATTTAGGACAGATAAAGGAATAAATAATAGCAATAATAACTATTTTTTTATTCTGCCTTTTTTAGAGTTCAATACCAATATTCCCAAAATAGGAGAAGTTAATTTTGAATATAGACAAAATAGAAACCTGCCTCGGATATATGATATTTATCCTAATAATAGTATCAGTTCTTTTACTTCGATCAGGCAAGGGAATCCCGATTTAGATTTGGAATCCAGCCATGATTTTAGCTTGAGTCTGATGAAAACCAATATCTTCAAACACAGTAATTTCTTTTTTCGATCTCATTTTTCACTTCAAGATAGGAGTATTCAGAATAAAATAGAAAGCACTGGAATTAATCAAATATATTCTTCTTATTTGACGTCTGATTTATATTATAAAATAAGGACAAGTATTTCCTATTCCAAGGAATTCGATGTTTTGAAAATAAGACCTAGAATAAGATGGTATGTTTCCACTACAGAAAAAATAATCAATGATAATATCCTCCAATCCAATCAAAATTATTTACAACCCAGTATTAGATTTTCATATAGGATAAAGAAAAAGAAGAAAATTTCTTTGACTTACCAAAGGTCTTTTTCATGGTATCGCCAGTCGGGTATTTTTACGCTGAATACATCAGATAAAATAAACCTAGAAACCGTCATGAGTATCAAAAAAAATTGCTTGCTCAGAGGAGATTATCATTTTGTCGCCTATCGTGGTGGTAGCCAATCGTTTAATCACTTACTCAATTTATCATTAGAATATCATAAAGAAAATAGTCCTTATTATTTTACGCTATCAGCCCATAATATTTTAAATAATAAAGGATTGACCACGAGGAATACCACAGGAACATTTATTTCCGAATCCACAGAATTCATTTTTCCTTTTTATGCAATGTTTTCAATGAGTTATGAACTTTAGTACGAATTTTATCGCTTAGTGAAACTAATTCAATAACCTGAGCAGTTATGCCTGTTCTTTTTCCTTCTAAAAAACACAAAAAATCGTTGCGTAGCTACGGCTACGCAACGATTTTTTGAATTCTTTAGAAGAAAAAATTACTACTCCTTTCTGCTCAATTTATTAAATACGTTTCACTTAGATATAATTGCTCCAATACTGTATAGTATTAGGGCGATTTGTTTTTTAGACATGGAATAAACCCCTCTTCACAAATGTCTATATTGTGTAAGTAGTAGGATTTAAATAGTTTCCTAATTTTAGCTAGTTGATTTTTTTGAATAACAAGGCAAAAAACGAAGGGATAGCCATAGCTATCACGAGGCTTTTTAATGTAGTGATTCGGAAAAGTAGCAGATAAAAATGTAAATTATTTTGATACTACTACTTAATTGCAAAATAAAAGAGAGAATTTAAGCTAGAAGTAGCGAAGTTGATTAAACCATCAGCTTTAATTTCAGTCTTAAAGGTTAAGGGATGCAATACGTTTATAATCCCATTGTTTTCAATAATCCCAAACTCTAAATTCCTCGATACTATCAAAACCATTATACATGTCAAATAAGTTATTTCTTCTATCTATTCTATTTTTATTCATTATCATTCAATCAAATGCTCAGAACTTACCAGATGCATGGAATATCTCTCCTGATGGAAGAATGCTGATTGCTGGTGGCGAAAATGATGAAGGCTTCTACAGCCAAAATCAAATGCACGATGTTGAACTAGACTTCTTTGAGTCGAATTGGTGGCAACTTCTTGAAAATAATTACGACTCGGGAACAGATATTCTAGCGACTTGCTGGATAGATGGCATTCAATACGATAGCGTCGGTGTGAGTTTTAAAGGTGCGACGTCTTACTTCCAAAACGATACAGAGAAGAAGTCATTCAATATTAATCTTGATCACATTATCGATGGACAAGATGTTGATGGTTATAACACCTTTAACCTTAATTGCGGTTGGAGTGATAATTCTTCTATGAAGGAAGTCCTCTTCAATAATATTGGTCAGAATTACTACATGAGTTTGAAAGCGAATTATGTTAATCTCACACTCAATGGAGCAAGTTGGGGACCATATCAAAGTGTCCAACAATTCGATTCAGATTATATTAAAGAATGGTATTTAAGTAATGATGGTACTATTTGGCGTGCAGAAAAAATAGGTGCTGGCTCTGGAGGACCTGGAGGCCCTGGAGGCCCAAATTTTGGAGCAGGAACATCCAGCCTCAATTATAATGGTCCAGATAGTACAGATTACAATACCGATTATACCCTCAAAAGAACGGAACAAGCCGATCCTTGGGCTGGTTTGATCG
>JBNMOV010000516.1:0-3448 GCA_051275765.1 Maribacter sp.
ACCCAATCCCTTGCTGGTCTGTTTAAACCAATTCCAAAGACGGCATCCACTATGATATCATCTTTGTGGATCTCAGGAAAATCAGACTCGCAAGCGAGCATATCTGGCCACTTTTTAGTGGTCTGCTTTATCAAGTCATAATTAACTAAGAAATCTTTGGTACGTTTATCACTGCAGTTCACCACATAGGTTTTCACATTGTAACCATGGGTAATTAACTGTCTTGCGACGACCAATCCATTACCTCCATTATTTCCAATCCCACAAAAGACATGAATAGGCACTTGAGCGCCTTGCATTCTAATATGAAGCCAATTGAATATTTGAATTCCAGCGTGCTCCATTAATTCTGTTGACGTAATACTTTGTTTTTTTGCTGTAAGCTGATCGCCTTCGTAAATTTGTTCTTTTGAAAATATCTTCATGTATACTGTATAATATTGATTGTAAATTTGTCATTTATACTAGTAAAAATGACGAATTATTGAATAGATTCCTTTTAAAGTGAAAAATGTGCAAAACATCTTTCAAAATTTTTTTATTCCTGTAAAAATAATACATTTGATATGTATAGGCTTAAAAAAATGACAAACCTAAATCCAAATATTTTTAAAATTTTCATCTCTTTGTCTAGTGGAATGACGTTTGGTATGATCACCCAAAGGGGGGTTTAGCAATATGTCTTCAATAAGCTCCTAGGTTACAAAAAAGATTTAAATAAACAAAATTCACATTTAAACATCTAAAAATGAATGTTTTAAAATTTGGCGGAACTTCTGTAGGATCTGCAAAAAACATAAATAAAGTCATTTCGATTCTCGACAATTATTCGCAAAATAATCGTGTAATTTGTGTGGTTTCGGCAATTGGAGGAATTACAGATACGTTATTAAGAGCCGCTGAAATGGCTCAGAGAAAAAATCGAGATTATATCTCAGAATATGACGCTATTGCAGAAAAACATAACTCGATTGTATTAGAATTAATTCCTTTAGGAAATCAAACAATTTCAACGCATCTCAACAACAAATTACAAGACCTTAGAAGTCTTTTAGATGGTATATTTTTGATTAATGAATTATCTCCAAAAACATCTGATAAATTGGTTAGTTTTGGAGAATTACTGTCGGCTTTCATTATTGCCGAAACCATGAAAAGTAGAGGTCTAGATTGCAGTAGAAAAAATAGTCAGGAATTGATTGTAACGAATTCTAATTTCACCAGGGCAGAAGTCCAGTATCAACAGACTAATACTAACATAAAAAGTTACTTTTCCGAAGCAAAAGAGCAAATCACTATTCTCCCAGGGTTTATTTCAAAATCAACAAATGAAGAATTAACTACTTTAGGTAGAGGAGGTTCTGATTTCACGGCAGCTATAGTCGCTGCAGCTTTAAAAGTCAATTCTCTTGAGATTTGGACAGATGTAAGTGGGATGTATACAACCAACCCAAAACTAGTAAAACAAGCATTTCCTATTGAGAATTTATCTTATCAGGAGGCCATGGAATTATCTCATTTTGGCGCCAAAGTCTTATATCCCCCAACAATACAGCCTGTTTTGGATTTAAACATTCCAATTCACATAAAAAACACATTAAAACCTGAAGCCATTGGAACAAAGATTTCAAATGATTTTATCGATAATTCGGCAACTCCTGTTAAGGGAATTTCTAATATTGATAATATTGCTCTGTTGACACTTCAAGGTAATGGAATGGTTGGAATTCCAGGATTTTCAAAACGTCTCTTTGAAACGTTAGCACAGGAAATGATTAATATCATTTTTATTACTCAAGCCTCATCAGAACATTCTATTTGTTTTGGAATTGACGCCAAAGATTCTCAGCTAGCAAAAGCGGCTATTGATACTACATTTGAAAATGAAATTTCACTACATAAAATTGACCCTATACTTATCGAAACTGGCTTATCAATTATTGCGCTTGTAGGCGACAAAATGAAGAGTCACCAAGGTATCAGTGGTAAAATGTTTAGGACTTTAGGAAAAAATAATATTAATATAAGAGCCATCGCACAAGGCGCTTCAGAACGAAATATCTCAACAGTGATAGTAGAAAAAGATGTCAAAAAAGCTTTAAACGCGCTACATGAACGTTTCTTTGAAGACAAGAACAAACAACTCAATGTCTTCATTACAGGTGTTGGAAATGTAGGAGAACGACTTGTTGAACAAATAAAGCAGCAAAGAAAATATTTGAAAGAGCAATTAAAAATCAATTTAAAAGTCGTTGGTTTATCCAATTCTAGAACCATGATTTTCAATGATGACGGACTCTCATTAAAAGATTGGAAATCAGAATTACAAACTGGAGAAAAAGCTACATTAAATGGTTTTTTGGAGCGTTCAAAAGAGTTCAATTTACGTAACAGTATATTCGTAGACATTACTGCTAATGAAGATATCTCAAGATTGTATGGCGCTTATTTAAAACATAGTATTGCTGTTGTTGCTTGTAACAAAATAGCATGCTCAAGTAGCTTTAAAAATTACAGAGAACTTAAAGAATTATCACTTAAATACAACGCGCCATTTTTATTCGAAACAAATGTTGGTGCTGGATTACCTGTTATTGATACGCTTAATAATTTAATTGCTTCTGGGGATACAATCATATCTATACAAGCTGTTTTATCTGGTAGTTTGAATTTTGTATTCAATAATTTTGATGATACGACGAAGTTTCATGATGTCGTTAAACAAGCCCAAAAAGAAGGCTACACAGAACCCGATCCAAGAATTGATTTAAGTGGTGTTGATGTCGCTAGAAAAATTCTAATTTTAGCTCGTGAAAGCGGAACAGAAATGAACCTCGAAGACATAGAAAACGATTCGTTTTTGACTACAGCTAATTTAGAAAGCAATTCTGTTGATGATTTTTATAAAACATTAATTGATGATGAAGCGCATTTTCAGAAGTTATACGCTTCAGCAAAAGCGAATGATCGTCAGTTAAAATACGTGGCAGAATTTAATGATGGAAAGGCAAAAGTAGGTTTACAAGAAATCCCTCAAGGACATCCTTTTTTCAACCTTGAAGGCAAAGATAATATCGTCATGTTTTATACACAACGTTACCCAGAACAACCTATGATAATCAAAGGCGCTGGCGCTGGTGCAGATGTTACTGCCTCAGGATTATTTGCAGATATTATTAGAACGGGTAATAAGTAGGTGATTTTTTGTATTTAAATAGTTTTCGGTCGCAGTATACAGTGTTTACTTGGATGGGAATAAAAATAAATACGTTTTCTTCGGAAAAATAGAAACTAAACGAATTCGCAATTGCGGAAAGTAAGATATGAACGAAATAAAAATTTTCTCTCCAGCAACAGTTGCCAATGTCTCTTGCGGATTCGATGTTCTCGGGTTTTGCCTAGACACTATTGGAGATGAAATGGTCATTAGAAAAACGGACAAAAAAGG
>JBNMOV010000517.1:0-3445 GCA_051275765.1 Maribacter sp.
ATGCTAGATTTGGGTTTCATTAAGGATATTAATGACCTTTGTGATCAATTACCTAAGAAAAGACAAACCCTCTTTTTCTCTGCGACGATCAATGATAAAATTAAAAAATTGGCTTATTCTACCATTAAGAAAACAGCCATTAGAATACAATTTTCCAAGAAAGATCCAGTTTCTAAAAATATCACTCACGCTGTCGCTTTTATAGAAATGGATGATAAACGTTTCTTTTTGGAACGTATTATTAAAGAAAATTCAGAGATTAAAATATTGGTTTTTGCAAGGACTAAAGTTAGAGTAGAACGAGTATCAAAAGCTCTGGCGAGAGTGAGTGTAGATAGTTTGACTATTCACAGCGACAAGACACAGGAAGAACGGAATGACGCCTTAGAAAATTTTAGTAAGGGCGAGGTAAAAGTATTGGTTGCCACAGATGTTTCTGCTAGAGGAATTGATATTCCTAATGTAGAATTGGTCATTAATTATGACCTTCCTGATAAAGCTGAAAATTATGTCCACAGAGTAGGTAGAACTGGACGTGGAAAATTCAAAGGCGAAGCCATCGCTTTCTGTGCTGAACATGAAAAAGATATGCTCAAACAAATTGAGGAATATGTTCATGGAAAAATAAAGGTATTGGATATTAGTAAGGCAGATTATTATGATACCAAGTTATTTACTGATGATCAGAAGGATAAATTGGGAAAACTGATGGAAGAAATAGAAGAATTAGAAGGTAGGAGAAAAAAAGGGAAGAGCAAGAGCAAGAAAAAAAGATGATCACAAAAGGAAAAAGAATATTAAAAACACTTTTTTGGAATTTTTCTGTATTTATTTTTTTACTTATAATTCTTGAAATTTTTCTTTTTTTCAAGGGTTATGAATGTGGTATGGTTGATAAAAATCGACATTTTAAAAAAGTCAATAAATTAATTACGCTTGGTGGTTACACTACAGATAATGACGGCATTTTAAAAGTTGATTCTAGTGCTGGGAATTATAATAGCAATTACATATTAGAAGGAAAACAAAGAATTAAATTTATTCAACAGAAGGAACTCTGGACGAGTGATCTTCATCATACTCCTCATATTATAGGAAGAGATTATTTAGCATTAAAACAACAGAAATTAAATAATGAATTTTCTAGTTTTATATCTACTATTAAATTAAAAAATAATCAAACAGAAGTAGAACAAGCCTATCTCGATTATTCCAATAGTCCTATTAATAGTGATGGATTCAGAAGTATTGAATTCAAAAATTTCGATACAGACAAAACCAAAGTATTATTATTAGGAGATTCTTTTGTATGGGGACACTACACTGAAAACAAGACAGATAGCTTTGCAGATATTCTTTCTAGTAAAGGATATATTGTTTTTAATACAGGAATAGTAGGAACAGATTTACCTCAGTATCATGCTATTATAAAAAAATACATTTCCATTATTCAACCAGATATTGTAATAACTAATATCTGCTTAGGAAATGACATTCAACAATTTGATAGAAAAATCAATAAAAATATTCCTGTTTATTTCCCTACTAATGCAGGAAATATTATGTCTTGTCCTTCAGGAATATCAATAAGTACTGCTGACAGCGCTTATCAAAATATAATAGAAATTAATAGTATCCAACAAAATTCCAATATTAATATAATAATGTCTAGCTCTAGAATAACTTCTCAACTATGGGGAATTTTATCTGATTTCAGATTCAAACATATTGACTTTACTAATCAGCCAGCAAAGGAATATTGGAATAAAGTAGAAAAAATAAACGAAAAATATGGCTATTCTATGAATAGAATTTATTTAGAAAAAATAGATTCTATCGCAGCAGAAAATAATGCGATTTCTATACATTCTATTATTGCAAAAAATGATAACATTCATATTTCAACAGATAGTATTACTACTTTATTAGATGGATATAAAAACTTTCATACTCATTATAATATAACAGATTCTGACTATGCTAAAGATGGACATTATAATGAAGCTGGACATCAGAAATATGCAGAATCATTAGATTCTATTATTATTGTCAATAAATAAATCATCTCAATCTTTTAATTTAATAAACCTCTTTTCCTTTCATTGCTTTAGGAAATTCTATCATATATACTAAAAGGAAAAACTGAAATCAACAGTTTTTCCTTTTAGTATATATTCGCAGACTTTATATATGGATAACAAAGAATCGCTACCAATTATCTTCTACATCTACACTATCATCCTCATTTTCATTCATAGAAACCCTCAAATCTTTCACAATACTTTGTGCCTTTTTCTTGGATCTCAGTTTCATATCTCTCCACACTTTATCTCTCCAATCTTCTTTGGTCAAAGGAATATTTACTTCATCTGGACAGCTTACTTGATTCGTCAGTATACCAAAACTATATTTTTTTCTAAGAGCACCATTAGGTATATGTTCAAAATTTTTTAGCAAATATTTATACCGACCATCTTTTACTGAAACAACCATCGTACACTTAATTTTTCCTTTAGCGACTTTTCCACCTGAAATGTTTTTAGCATCATAATCAAAGTATAATTCGCCAATAAGCTGACCTTGTCCTTTACTATTTAAGATTAAATCCATTTCGCCTGTCAAGGCTTTTCTTTCAAACCAATTTTCTGCTTTTTTGAATAATTCATTCTTAGCAGTAGTATCTGATACTTTTTCCACATTCGTAAAAGAAATAGGAGCATATTGAATACTTAATGGGAGTAAAAACAAGAATAAATAAACGATTTGATTAGTCATGAGTACTTGATTTTTATTGATGGCATATAAACGGAGGTATTATTGAAATTCTTATATGAATCTTGTTTTATTTTCAATTTTAATATTTTTTAACACATTTATAACAATAAATCACCTCAACTTCTTCATTCCATTAATAAAAATAGCTTTCTTAGTTTTTTTAATTTTATACACCTCTTTTCCTTTCATTGCTTTAGGTGATTCCATCGTGATGACTTTTATTTTATAATATTGAGGCGTTTCCAATAAAATAGTTTCTGTAGTGAACCCAATATATTTAATATTTAATGCAACAGGAAAATCAGATGCGTCTAGCATTTTTTCTCCCTTGCCATCCACATCGACTACGACACCATCCAAAGCTGGTTTTTCTAATTGCTTTTCTATTTCCACTATAGTTCCAGGCAATCCTAAAGTATCATAATTTTCTAGTATTTCAAATGACAATCCTATTTTTCCCTTGATAGAATCAATAGAAATATTATCAATCTTATCTTCTCCAAAATCAAGGTATAATCTATTCTTTTTGACATAATAAACCCCTAGGATGCTCAAAATTTAAAATCAAAAGTTCCCCGTGTTTTTGAACGATGTTGCTTTGTTCATTCTAACTCTCTTTTTAAAGATATAAAACAAAAAACAATTACACAAATACCAAAAATTAAATGTT